>DASXWX010000238.1:0-10537 GCA_036503395.1 Candidatus Limnocylindrales bacterium | reverse complement strand
GTCGCAATCGCACCGTCGACCGCCTCCGCGCCGCCGGACGCCGGCCGGCGCTCGTCCCGGTCGGCGCGACCGGCGCCGACGACCAGCTCGAGGGTGACGTCCTCGACCGATTGGCGCGCGGCGGTGGCGTGGTGGCCGGCGGCACCGGCGCCGGACCGGATCCCGAATCGGCCGTCGCGACGGGCGAGCTCCGGGCCACGCTCGCCGAGGCCATCGCCGCGATGCCCGAGCCCGAACGGATCGTCATCCTGCTCGCCTACCAGGAGGAGCTCAGCCAGTCCGAGATCGCCGTCCGGCTCGGCTGGCCGCTCGGGACCGTCAAGACGCGGACGCGCCGTGCCCTCGCCCGGCTGCGCGAGATCCTGACCGACGAGCTCGGGCCCACCGCTGCCGTCGAGCCGGTTCCTGTCCCCAGCGGGGAGCGGTGAGCCGATGACGCACGCGGAGGCGCGCGAGCTGCTCGAGCTCGCGGCTGCCGAACCCGACGGCCTCGATCGGCTCGCGGCCGGCGACACCGCGGATTCCGGTGCGCTCGCCGGCCACCTCGCGGGCTGCGACGCGTGCCGCGAGGAGTACGCGCGGCTGACGCGGGCGGCACGGCTCCTTCGGGCCAACCTGGCGACACTGCCGTCACCCGAGCTCCGCAACCGGACCCTGACGCGCGTCGCGACCGAGGGCCGCGTCCGGACCCCGTCGCTCGCGCCCGCGCTGGCTGCCGTGCCAGCGGGCCCGGCGCCGTCGTCTTGGATCGACCGCCGGGCGCCGCGTCCCCTCGGCCCCGGCCTCGCCGGCGATCGCCGGCTCGTCGCAGGCTGGCTCGGATCCCTCGCGGCCGCCGTGGTCCTCGCAGTCGGCCTCAGCTGGGTCGTCGTGGGGCGCCCGCTCGCGGACCAGGCACGCTCCGACCGCGAAGCGGCTTCGGGGCTCGTCCGCCTCGCCGCGGCGAACGTCGCGGTCGACACGCGTCCCGACGTCCGGCATGTCGTGCTCACGTCGGCGAGCGGCGCGACCGGGACCCTCGCGTTCTCGCCATCCGCCCGCGAGCTGGTCGTCCTGTCCACGGACCTCGCCGCGCCGGGGCCCGGCGCCGAATACCGCTGCTGGGTGGAAGAGGGCGGCACCAGGACGCAGCTCGGCCGGATGTACCTCGTCTCGGACGTGCTCGCCTGGGACGGCGAAACGAATGCCATTGCGAACGTCGGACCCGATGCCACCTTCGGCGTGAGCCTCGTTCCGGGCGGTGGCGCGGACGGCCAGACCGTCCTGACGGGAACCGTCTCGGGAACGTGACGCGCCGTCGGCGCAACGCGGGGCCGCGCCTCGGTGGGGTGGGCGAATGGCGGCGTCTCCGGGCCGGCGCCCGTTCGCCCGGGCTCGCGAAGCCCGCGACCGGTGCGCGTCGGAGTCGAGCCGGTAATCCGGTCGCCCAGGCCGACGTGACCGCGATGTTCGACGAGATCGCGCCGGTCTACGACCGCCTGAACACGATCATGACGGCCGGTCGCGACGGGTCCTGGCGGCGCGCCGCGGTCCGGACGGCGGGGATCGGCCGGGATGCCGTTGCACTCGACGTCGCCTGCGGCACGGGCCGGATGACGGGCCTCCTCGCCGACGTCGTCGGCCCGTTCGGTCGGGTCGTCGGCGTCGACCTCGCCGAGGAGATGATCGCTCGCGCGCGTCGCGAGTACCGCGACGTCGTCCAGCTCGAGTTCGAGGTGGCGAGCGCGCTCGACCTGCCGTTCGAGGACGCGACGTTCGACGCGGCCACGATCGCGTTCGGGCTGCGCAACCTGCCCGACTACGAAGCCGGCTTTCGCGAGCTCGCACGCGTCGTCCGCCCGAACGGGCGGGTGGTCTGCCTCGAGCTGACGGTGCCTCGGCCCCGGATCTGGGGCCGCCTCTTCCTGGCCTCGTTCCGGCGATTCGCGCCTCTCGCCGGTCGCGTGTTCGGAGTGTCGCAGACGTACCGCTATCTGCCCGACTCGCTCGAGGACTTTCCGTCGGCCGATGAGCTGGCGGCGACGATGGCGCGGGCCGGCCTCGTCGAAGTCGCCTATCGGACCCTGGGCCTCGGGTCGGTGGCGCTCCACGTCGGCGTGGCGCCCGACCGGCGGCGCGGCTGAAGACGCCTCTCGGGACAGACGAGAACACGGCGTGTCGGTGGCTGTAGCGGCACGAGTCGAGGCGGTTCGGACGTGTCGAGCGGGTTTCCGGCACGGTAACGACCGATTTTTGGCCGAGTCGTGGGATATACCCACACTCGCCGGCGGTCCGGGGTCTAGTTGGAGACCGGGTCGTCGTCGGCGTCGCCGGCCGCCGACCTGGTCACGGGTGATCGGGGGCGGGACGGCGCGAGGCGGACCCCGGGCGTCCGATACAGCCGGTCGAGCTCGAGGGCATCCGCGAGAAGGCGGCGATCGACGTCCGTGCCTCGCTCCTCGAACCGTGCCGCGATCCAGTCCGCCTCGAGCTGCAGCTCGGTCTGCTCCGACTCCGGGTCAGGCACCGCCGACGGCCCGAAGTCGGCGAGAACGAGCCACGCGAGTCCGGCACCGACCACGATTCCGACGAGCAGGAGCCACCAATCGAAATCGGTCGTCATGGCCGGCCGACCGTCGGGAGAGGGGACATCGGCGCCGGAGTATAGGTCCGCGGCCTACACTTCGGGCCCGTGATCAACGTGACCCCGGATCCGATCGCCGTCCAGGTCGGACCGGTCCCCGTCTACTGGTACGGGGTTGCCTACGCCGTCGGGCTCGTCGTGGCGTACCTCGTGATGACTCGCGAGACCGAGCGCAAGGGCCAGTCGGTCGACGTCCTCTCGACCGGGATCATCCTCGTGGCGGTCGCGGCGCTCATCGGCGGCCGCCTCTACCACGTCATCGACCAGTGGCAGCTCTACCGGTCGGACCCGCTCAAGATCATCCTCCCGCCCTACACCGGCCTCGGGGTGTACGGCGGACTGATCACGGGGACTCTCGCGGCCGTCGCCTACGCCCGGTTCCGTCGCGTCCCGTTCTGGACCTGGGCCGACATCGTCGCGCCCGGCCTGTTCGCGATGCAGATGATCGGCCGCTGGGGGAACTTCGCGAACCAGGAGCTCTACGGCCCGCCGACGAACCTGCCGTGGGGCATCGCGATCGAGTGCGACAAGCGGATCGCGGACTTCCCGTGCGCGACCTTCCCGTTCGCCACGACCGGGTTCCATCCGCTCTTCCTGTACGAGTCGATCAGTGGCCTCGTCGGCCTGCTGGTGCTGCTCTGGCTCGGCCGTCGCTACGCCGGCCGGCTTCGCCCGGGAGACCTGCTCGCGGCCTTCTTCGTCTGGTACGGCATCGTTCGGTTCGGGCTCGAGGTCCTCCGCCATGACAACTGGCTCTTCTTCGGGGTCCCGACCGCCCAGATCTTCTCGCTCGGGTTCGTCGTCGCCGGACTGGCGATCGCGTACTGGCAGCATGTGGTCAGGCCCGGCCCGTCGATGGCCGCGTCGGACGAAGCCTGGCGCGAGGCTCAGGCGGCGGCCGACGAGGACGAGGAAGACGACGAGGGGGCCTGGGATGCCGAGGACGACTGGGAGGCCGGTCCATCGAGCGACCCCGAGGCGATCGCCCCGCCCGAGCCCGACACCGGCCACGCCTGAGACACGGAGCGCCCGACGGCGGACGCCGGCCCGGCTCGCGCCGGCCGCGCTCGCCGGACAACGCGGCGACGCGCGCGAGGGACTCGCGTGGCTCGGTCGCGCACCCGAGGCGAGGGCGTCCGTCCTCTACCGGGCGGTTCGGCTGCTGGCGCGGGTCATCCTGTTCGGTGTCTTCCGGTTTCGGGTCGATGTGTCCGGCCGGGAGCGGATACCGGCGAAGGGCGGCTATCTCGTCGTGGCGGCGGCCCATCGGGGCTGGATGGATCCGTTCGTCGTGATGCAGGCGCTCCCGCCCGCGCCACGCTGCTGGTTCCTGGGGAGTGCGCCGTCGACGTTCACGTCGCCGCTTCGCGAGGCAGTCGTCCGCCGTCTCGGCGGGCTGCTGCCCGTGTGGCGAGGCGGCGTCGGTATCGAGCAGCACGTGGCGTCCGCGCAGGCCGTGCTCGCGTCCGGCGCGGTCTTCGTCCAGATGCCCGAGGGGACCGTCAATGGCTCGGCGGGCCGGATCGCGCCGTTCCGGATCGGCGCCGCGGTCATCGCGCTGCGGACCGGCGCACCGATCCTGCCCATCGCGATCGCCGGCACCGAGGAGCTCTACCTTGGGAAGCGGATGGCGGCCTCGATCCGCGTGGCCACGACGGCGCTCGAGCTGCTCGGGCCGGACGCGCCCCACGGCGCGTTCGCGGCGGGGAGCCGCGCCGAGCTCGAGCTCGCCCGAACGGTGACCGCCCGCCTCGAGGCGATCCTCGGGCCCGTCGTCGAGGCGCTCCAGCCGGCCACGGTCGACCCGCCCGACCACCCGCGCCGACTTCGCCGCCGTCTCACCTGGCTCCTCCTTCGACCCGGACCCCTGGAGCGCTGAGCCCGCCGAGCGGCCCGGCGTGGCTATCCTCCCGGCCGATGGAGTACGCCGAGTCGATCCTCGACCTGGTCGGCGACACGCCGCTCGTTCGCCTCTCGCGCGTCGCCCGCGATCTCGACCGGGTCGGCCCTGCCGAGCGCCGGCCGCTCGTCCTCGCCAAGCTCGAGATGCTGAATCCGGGTGGGTCGGTCAAGGACCGGATCGGCCTGCCGATGATCGAGGCGGCCGAGCGCCAAGGCCTCCTCCGGCCGGGAGGGACCATCGTCGAGCCGACGTCGGGCAACACCGGCCATGGGTTGGCGATCGCGGCCGCGCTCAAGGGCTACCGCTGCATCTTCGTCATGGCCGACAAGCAGTCGACCGAGAAGCAGCAGCTCCTTCGTGCGTACGGCGCCGAGGTGGTCCTCTGCCCGACGAACGTGCCGCCGGACTCGCCCGAGTCCTACTACTCGGTCGCGGCCCGGCTCGCCCGCGACATCCCGGGGGCCTTCAAGCCGGACCAGTACTGGAACGCGGCCAATCCCGCCGCCCACGAGGCGACGACCGGACCCGAGATCTGGCGCCAGACCGAGGGCCGGATCACGCATCTCGTGGCGAGCGCGGGTACCGGTGGCACGATCTCGGGCGCGGGCCACTACCTCAAGCGCCAGAAGCCGGATCTCGTCGTCGTCGGCGCCGATCCGGAGGGGAGCGTCCTGTCCGGCGACACGGCCCGGCCCTACCTGACCGAGGGCGTCGGCGAGGACTTCGTGCCCGGCACCCATGATCCGGCGGTTGTCGATCGCTGGGTCCGTGTGTCGGATCGCGACGCATTCGCCATGGCCCGGCGGATCACCCGCGAGGAGGGAATTCTCGCCGGCGAGTCGTGCGGCACCGCGGTCGTGGCCGCGCTCGACGAGGCGGCGCGGCTCATGCGGGAGGAGCCGGAGCGGGGCCGCGACGCCGTCGTCGTCGTCATCCTCCCCGACGGCGGCCGGTCGTACCTCTCGAAGCTCTACAACGACGAGTGGCTGCGGGTGAACGGGCTCCTCGGGCCAGCGACGGGGCCGGTCCGGGTCGCGGCCGTCCTCGCGGCCCGCCACGGGCCGGCGCTGCCGCCGGTCGTCGTCGTGCGCAGCTCGGCGCGGGTCGCCGACGCAATCGAGACGCTCCAGCGCTACGGGATCAGCCAGATGCCGGTATCCGAGCGCGACGACGAGTCGATCGAGGGGATCGTCGGCTCGATCAGCGAGCGCGGCCTCCTCGAGCGCGCCTACCGCGACCCGGCGGTCGTCGAACGGACCGTCGGCGAGGTCATGGACCGGCCGCTGCCGACGATCGGCTCGGACGGAGCACTCGACGACGCGTTTCGGCTCCTCTCGGACGGCGCCGAGGCGCTCGTGGTGGTCACGGCCGGCCGCCCGAGCGGCGTCGTCACGAAGCTCGACCTCCTCGAGTACCTCGCCCATCGCGGCCGCTCCGCGTAGAGGGGCGTCGCGCGGCTCGCGGCGCCAGGTACTCCGACCAGAGCAGCCGGGCCGCCACCGCGCGCCACGGCCGCCACGGTTCGGCGATCGAGACGAGGTCGTCGGCGTCGGGCAGGCGCGGGAGGCCCTTCGCCAGCTGCACCGCCGACGCGAGGGCGAGGTCGCCGACCGGCCACACGTCGGGCCGTCGGAGGGCCATCAGGAGGTAGATCGCCGCCGACCAGGGGCCGATGCCGGGAAGCGTCGTAAGCCGGGCGTGGGCCGCGTCATCGTCGAGCGCCGCGAGCGCCTCGAGGTCGAGCCGGCCCTCCACCAGCGCGAGTGACAGCTCGCGCGCGTAGCGCGCCTTCTGGCGGCTGAAGCCGAACGCGAGGAGGGCCGCGTCGTCGTGCCCCAGGAAGGACGCCGGGTCGACCGGTCCGGCGGCCGCGAGGCGGTCGAAGGCGGCGCGCGCCGAGGCGAGCGAGACCTGCTGTTCGAGGATGATCAGGACGAGCGTCGCGAAGCCGGGCTCGCGGGCCCACAGGGGCGGCACGCCGCGCCGGTGGAGGATCGCGGCGAGGTCCGGGTCGGCGGCCGCGAGGTGGAGGGCCGCCCCGGCGAGGCTCGCTTGTGTCAACGGCGCGGGCGGCATCGGCGCGCAGAGTAGTGCGAAGATCGGGGCCGTGACCCGGAGCGATCCGCCGCGCGAGCCGCCCGACCTGTTCGCCGGGCTCGCCTTCGACACCCTGGCGGTGCACGCCGGAGCGGAGCCGGATGAGCTCGCCGGGGCGGTGGCGCCGCCGATCTACCAGACCTCGACCTATGCGCAGGACGGCGTGGGTCGGCCGCGTCGCGGCTACGAGTACGCGCGGACGCAGAATCCGACGCGGGACCGCCTCGAACGCGCCGTCGCGATGCTCGAGGGCGGCCGCGACGGCATCGCGTTCGCCAGCGGATCGGCGACCACGGCCGCCCTCGCCGAGCTCGCGCCGACCGGAACCGAAGTCGTCGTCGGAGACGACGTCTACGGCGGGACGTTCCGCTATTTCGAGCGCGTCCGCCGCCAGAATGGCGTCGACACCCGGTATGTGGACCTCGCGGCCGGCGCCGACGCGCTGTGGGAGGCGCTCACCGAGCGGACGCGGCTCATCTGGTTCGAGACGCCGACAAATCCGCACCTCCGGGTCGTCGACGTCGCCGCGATGGTCGCGGCCGTCCGCGAGCGGTATCCGGACGAGGATCCGCCCGGTCGGCCGCTCGTCGTCGTGGACAACACGTTTGCCTCGCCGGCCCTCCAGCGGCCCCTCGCCCTCGGCGCGGACGTCGTGTTCCACTCGGCCACGAAGTACCTCGCCGGGCATTCGGACGTCGTCGCGGGCGTCGCCGTCACGAACGACGACGCGGTCGCGGAGCGGTTGCGATTCCTCCAGAACGCCGCAGGCGCGATTCCAGGCCCGTTCGACTGCTTCCTCGTACTGCGGGGCCTGCGGACACTCCACCTCCGGATGGCCCGTCACGTCGAGAACGCCGTTGCCGTGGCCAGGTTCCTGGGCGAACGCGCGGACGTGGAGCGAGTGCACTACCCCGGCCTCGTGCCGCAGCCGCTCGTCGGTGCGGGCTGCCAGATGGCGGCCGGTGGGGGCATGGTCTCGTTCGTGCTCGCGCCGGCCAACGGTCGATCGGCGGAGGCGAGGGCCCGGGCGTTCGCAGAGGCGACCCGCCTCTTCACCCTCGCCGAGTCCCTCGGTGGCATCGAATCGCTGGTCGAGCTGCCGGCCGCCATGACCCATGCCTCGGTCGCGGGCTCCGAGCTCGAGGTGTCGCCGGCCCTTGTGCGCCTGTCGGTCGGGATCGAGGCCGCCGACGACCTCGTCGCGGACGTAGCGCGGGCGCTCGACGCCGCCTGACGCCCGCTCGGCGCCTCTCACTTGACGGCCGACAACCGTCGCGGGCATCATGACTGACCAGTCAGTCATCGGAGATCGCGAAATTTCGATGCCTCCCCGTCCCATCGCTCCCGACCGGATGGACCGGATCCTCGAGGCCGCCGCGGTCGTCTTCGCCCGCGACGGCTTCGCCGGTGCGCGGATGGAGGACGTCGCCGCAACGGCAGGCGTGAGCAAGGGTGCCCTCTATCTCTCCTTCGACAGCAAGGAGCGCCTCATCCAGGTCCTCGTCGAGCGCCTCGTCGGGTCGGAGCTGCGGCGGATCAGGGAGGCGGCGGCGGGTGACGGTCCGACGATCGACCGCCTGATCGAGTTCGTGTCCGGCTACGTCGAGGACGTCACGGCCGTCGGCGACCTCGGGCCCGTCGTCCTCGAGCTCTACGCGCGCGCCGGCCGGGCGGGGCCCATCCGCGAGACGCTCCGGCGATCGTTGGACGCATTCGTGGAGGGCCTCGAGCGGCTCATCGATGCGGGCGTCCGACGAGGCGAGCTCGGCCCTGTCGATGGCCGCACCCTTGCCGTGGAGATCGCGGCGCTCCTCGAGGGCACGGTTCTCCTCTGGGTGCTCGACCCCGCCGCCGTCGACGTCGCACGCGTCGCGCCCGAAGGCGTCCGCCACATCGTGGGCGGGCTCGCTGCTCAAGCCGCCGGTTCGTCCCGGAGCGGCGAGGCAGAGGCATGATCGCGGGCGACGCGGTCCTGAGGGTCGAAGGTCTCATCAAGGATTACGGCCGCGTCCATGCCGTCCGCGGCATCGACATCACCGTCGGCCCGGGCGAGGTCGTCGGGTTCCTCGGGCCGAACGGAGCCGGCAAGAGCACCACGATCCGATGCGTGCTCGATCTCCTGCGGCCGAGTGCGGGCCGGATCGAGGTCTTCGGTCTCGACCCGCGGCGCGACGGCGTCGCGACCCGCCGTCGCCTCGCGTACGTGCCGGGCGAGCTCCGTCTGCCCGATCGCCTCTCGGGCCGTGGCCTCGTGGCGTCGCTGACCGCGTTTCGCGGGCCGTTCGATCGCGCCCGGCTCGACGCGCTGGCAGGGCGACTCGCGCTCGACCTGTCGCGACCGACGCGCCAGCTCTCGTCGGGCAACCGGCGCAAGCTCGCGCTCCTGCTGGCGTTCCTCTGGCCGGTCGAGCTGCTCGTCCTCGACGAGCCGACGAGCGGCCTCGATCCGCTCATGCAGCAGGAGTTCCTGGCGCTCGTTCGCGAGGCCCGTGACGCAGGCGCAAGCGTGTTCCTCTCCTCCCACGTCCTGAGCGAGGTCCAGCGCGCCGCCGACCGCGTCATCGTCCTGC
Source organism: Candidatus Limnocylindrales bacterium (assembly GCA_036503395.1). Classification (GTDB taxonomy): domain Bacteria; phylum Chloroflexota; class Limnocylindria; order Limnocylindrales; family CSP1-4; genus DASSHA01. Next base: position 1,344 of record DASXWX010000238.1, on the reverse strand, counting down.
GCGACGGTCGCGTCGTTGCCTCCGGAACCGTCGCCGAGCTGAGAGGCAGGGCGACCCGCCGGGTCGACGTCTCGTTCGTCTCGGACGTACCGGAGACAGAGCTCCTCGCCCTGGATGGCATGCGCGACGGGCGTGTCGTCGGCCGGCACTTCACGGCCGTCGTGTCCGGCTCCCTCCAGCCGCTCATCGACGTCCTCGCCCGCCACCCGGTCGAGGACCTTCTCGTCGAGGAGCCCGACCTCGAAGAGACGTTCCTCGAGCTCTACGAGGAGCCCGCGTGAGCAGCCGCGGCGGGGGCGTGAGCGGCGCCGGCGCGGGCGGCCCCGGCGTGCGCGGCCGGGTCCGCGCCGTTCTCGATCCGTTCCTGGCGCTTCGTCGGAGCGGCCTGCTGTGGCTCGTCTCGATCGCGGCGCTCGTCGCCCTCACGGTCGCCTTCTGGCCGGCCTTCGAGGGCGCCTCGGGCATCACCGAGGCTCTCGAGCAGCTGCCGGGCTCGCTCGTCGACGCGTTCGGGCTGGCGGAGCTGGGAACGCCGGCCGGCTTCCTCCAGGGCAACCTCTACGACCTGATCGTGCCGCTATTGATCGGCGGGGCGACGATCGGGTTCGCGAACGGGCTCACGGCAGCCGACGAGGACGCGGGCCGGCTCGAGCTCGTCCTCGCCCAGCCCGTGACCCGGCAGTCCGTGTTCGCCGCGCGGACGATGGCCGTCCTCGGCTGGCTGATCGTCCTCACCGTCGGGACCGCCGCCGTCCAGGTCGCGTCGGACCGCATCATCGGGCTCGACATCGCGGACGCGCGCGTCGTCGAGACCGCCGTCCTGTGCGGGCTGCTGGGGGCGTTCCACGGCGGACTCGCGCTGCTGATCGCCGGCCTCCGGCCGCGTTCGGGCCTCGTCCTCGGCGTGACCCTGGCGATCCTCATCGCCGGCTTCGTCGTGACCGCCCTGTTCCCGCTCGCGGACCAGCTCCGCGGCCTTGTCCACATCTCGCCGTGGGATTGGGCATTCGGCGGCGACCCGCTGCGGTCGCCGACCGAGCCGTGGCGGTACCTCGCCCTCGGCGTGCCCGCGCTGGCGTTCGCGGTTCTCGGGGCGGTCGCCTTCTCGCGACGAGACGTGGCGGTCGGCTGACAGCCGGTCGCTCAACGATCCGGCCGGCAGGTCGCGAGCGATCTGTCACGCCGCCGGGACCATCGGCGATCTGTCGCCCTCCGAACGGCGTCGTACAATCGGTCGCAACCGAATCGCAACGTTGACTGCGGAAGCCGACTCCGGGCGTTGGCGGTGATGATCGATCGCCGCCTCGTCCCCAAGCGCGGCCGGTCAGCTCGAACCTCGGCGGG
>DASXWX010000237.1:0-11034 GCA_036503395.1 Candidatus Limnocylindrales bacterium | reverse complement strand
CCTCGGACGGTCGCCGTGGCGATCCTCAACGTCGGCGGCCGGCGCTGGGTCTGGTGCCCGTGGGGCGACGTCAACTGGGTTCGCAATCTGCGCGCCGCCGGCGAGGCGACGATGTCGTTCCGCGGCCGTGAAGAATCGGTCACTGCCCGGGAGCTCGACCACGCCGAGCGAGTCGGGTTCTTCCGCGACGTCATCGGCAGGTACGCGCGAGCCCTCCGGGGCGGCGTGACGTTCGTCCGCCTGATCGACGGCGTGGACCTGAACCACCCGGTCGACGCCGCCGGCCGGACCGCCGTCTTCGAGCTCGAGCCGCGGTAGGTCGGTGACTGCGAGGCTCATCCTGGAGCGATGAGCCTCGCCCGGCCGAGCCGTCTACACGGTGACGCCGGACCGACGTGAGGGACGGCCAGACGGAGGATTGAGATGCGACCGATCGCCCCCTGCCTCTGGTTCAACGGCCAGGCCGAGGAGGCCGCCGAGTTCTACTCGAGCGTGTTTCCGAACAGCGGGATCGACGAGGTCGCGCGCGCGACCGCCGACACGCCGAGCGGCCCGAAGGGGATGGTCCTGACCGTCGACTTCCGGATCGACGGCCAGCGGTTCGTCGGTCTCAACGGCGGCCCCGATTTCACGTTCAGCGAGGCGATCTCGTTCATGGTCGACTGCGCCGATCAGGCCGAGGTCGATCGCTACTGGGAGGCGCTCACGGCCGATGGCGGGTCGCCGGGGCCGTGTGGCTGGCTCAAGGACCGGTTCGGGGTCTCGTGGCAGGTCGTCCCGATCAGGCTCTACGAGCTCGTGAACGGGCCCGACCCCGACGGCGCGGAACGGGCGATGAAGGCGATGCTGGCGATGGGCAAGATCGAGCTCGCGGAGGTCGAGCGGGCGTACGCGGGCGGCTGACCGGCCCTCGTGGACCGAGGGGAGAGATCGTCCACTCACGCCTGGCGCGCCTCCGCGAGCTGGTCGGCGAGGCGCTCGATGGCCGCCGTGACCTTCTCGAGCGTCGGCTTGTGCTTCGGCACGCACACCGCCCGACAGCGCGTGCCGAGCTCGGCGAGGAGCCGCATCCGCTCCTCGAGGACGAGCCAGGCCGCGTCCCGATGGGGCAGCAGGTAGTCCACGCCGTAGAAGAGCTCGAAGCTGGGGCCCGCGGTGCGGCCCGGTTCGCCCGGACCGATCGGCAGCTGCGTCACCAGCCCACCGAGCGGCTTGACGACCATCGCCATGAGGCCGACCGCGACGTCAGCCAGCGTCGCGAGATGTTCCTCGGTCTCGTCGGTGTGCGCGAAGTACCGCGCCAGCAGCTGGAGGATCACCTCGTACACGGCGTTCAGGAGGTCCACGGCGCGGGCGGTGAACAGGTCGGTGATGAGCGGGACGGATAGCCCGTCCTCGCGCTCGCGGACGATCGCGGCGAGGACCGGCCGGGCCGGTTCGAACGCCGGATCCGCGTCACGCAGGTCGAGGAACTCGTCGAGCACCGTCACGAGCCGCCCGAAGTGGGCCTCGCGCCACTCGCCGCGGGCGCCCTCGCCCTGCTCCACGATCGTGTCGATCGCCGCGTGGGCGGTGGCGAGGTCGGTCACCGGGAGGAGCTCGGGGAACCGGAAGTGGTCGGGGGTCGCCTGCGCGGCCGTCGGGCCGAGGAACAGCCGCGCCTCGCCGAGCTTCGTCGACAGGTGATCGAAACCGAGCTCGATCGCCCGGTAGAGCTCGCCGATCGTGGCGAAGTCCTGGAGCCGCGGCCCGATCTCGTCCTCCTCTGCCAGCGGCAGGGGAGCGGCCTTCTCGACCGCCGCGAGCGCGTCCTGGTCGGACATGTCGAGGCCCTCGGGCCGCTCGAGGTAGATGAAGTGGCGGAGCGCGGGTTCGTCGAAGGGCAGCAGCTCCATGCGGATGCCGGCCGGGTAGGCATGCGGCGGCAGCGGGAAGTTCGGGCGCTCGAGTCCGGATCCGGCGCCGATCGCCGTCAACAGGTTCTGGACGAGCGCCAGGTGGAGCATCTCCTGCTCGGCGATGTGGATCAGCTCGCGTCGCCACCGCCGCGTCGCCTCGAGCTGCTCCGACGTCAGCCCTTCGTCGTCGCCGGTCTTGATCGAGAACGCGGCGTAGAGGTACTGGCACATCACGAGCTGCTCGAGTGCCGCGGCCTTGCCGAGCGTCCAGACGAGCGCCTCGCGGTGCTGGAGGACCATCGCCGGCGCCCCGGGAACGGCGCCGCCGCGTGAAATGAGGAGCTGCATCAGGCGGCCGCCACGGGCCACTCCGGTCGTTCCGTTCATCGGCCGACTATAGACGCGGTCCGACCAGGAACCACGTCTCCATGTCGCCCTTGCCCTTGATGTTGACCGTGCCGCGGCGCTCGGTCTCGAACTCGTCGGCGATCAGGTCGCGTGTCGCACGCGTGATCTGGATCCTGCTGGCCGTCCCATGCGACTCCATCCGGCTGGCCGTGTTGACCGCGTCTCCCCAGAGGTCGTAGAGGAAGCGCTTGCGGCCGATGACGCCGGCCACGACGGGTCCGGAGTTGATCCCGATCCGCAGCTCGAGGCCGAGGTCGCCGACGGCCCCGGTCACCGCCATCGCGTCGATCATGTCGAGGGCCATCCGGGCGAGCACGCGGGCGTGATCGGGTCGCGGGTTGGGAACTCCCGCCGCGACCATGTAGCAGTCACCGATCGTCTTGATCTTCTCGACGTCGTACTTCTCGGCCAGCACGTCGAAGTGGCTGAAGAGCCGGTCGAGGACCCCGACGACCTCCGCCGGCTGGAGGCGCTCCGATCGGGGCGTGAAGTCGACGACGTCGGCGAACAGGATCGACGCCTCGGTGAACTGGTCCGCGATCGTCTCCGGCTGGGCCCGGAGGCGGTCGGCGATCGAACGCGGAAGGATGTTCAGCAGGAGGTTCTCGGCCCGATCCTGTGCCGTCCGGAGCGCGGCGAGCGCGTCGGCGCGCTGCTTCGCAAAGAGGGCGAGGAGGGTGAACACGACGGTGCCGCCGACGACGATGTTGAGGGCGAGCATCGTCGTGCTGAACCAGATCGGCAGCCGGGAGAGGCCACCCCAGATCTCGCCCAGGAGCCCCGACGCGACGAAGACGACCACGAAGGCGACATACCAGCGGATCGCCGACCGAACGTCGAGAAACACGAGGGCGCCGAGCGGAGCCAGGATGCCCCACAGGCCGACGCCTCCCGTCGCGAGGAACCCCCCGGCGGGCGCCATCGAGAGCGTCGGCGCCAGCAGAATCGCGATGAGCTGGACGCGAAGGAGGAGGTCGATGTCGCGCGTGCGCGCGAACACCGCGATCGACGCGAGCGAGACCAGGAAGTAGCCGTAGGCGATCAGCCCGGACTGGGCACCGAGCGCGACGAAGAGCGAGCCCCACACGAACGCGATCGGCAGGATGAGGACCGCGACGAGGACGAGCAGCGCCTTCCGAAGCCGCATGTCCGCGTCATCGGCGGGGTCGGCGCCGATCCCGCCCAGCCGAACGATGGCGTCGTCGACCAGACGCCTGAGCGAATTCACGCGACCATCTTCGCAGGGGCTCGCGCCCCCGCGGGCTACTTCGCGTGCACGGTCAGGTTCCCGCCCTTGACCGCGATCTGGCTCGGCGCCGTGCCCACGCGGTGATAGAGCGCGCCGGACGGGGTGTAGACCGAGAGTGCATACGTGTCGTCCGACCCGCCCGACCCGCCGTCCGTGAGGTCGACCCGGAACGAGTAGTTGCCGCCTCCGATCCCGGGCACGGCGAGCCCGGTGATCGGGTCGATTGCGATGACGACGGCCTTGCCGGCGAAGTACGCCGCGTGTGCTCCGCTCAGCGCGAAGGCGCCGCCCTGCCAGCTCGTCGACTTGATCACGTAGACGTAGCCGTCCGCACCCGCGAAGGAGTACGACGCATGGCCCTTCGGTGAGGTCGAGTTCTTCTTCGTGTACGAGACATCGAACCCGAAGTGGCCCTTCGGATGGGTGGCGGAGACCGCCACCGGAATGTTCTGGGTCGAGGGATCGATCAACCAGCCGCCGCCGCTGGCCCAGACCCCGGTCGCCGGCTGGAAGACCGTGAGCATTTCTGCATCGGCTGCGGGCCCGCCGAAGTAGCCGTTGGACGGCGTCACGCGCAGGATCACCGTGTACGTGTCCATCGGGAGGTTGGCTGCGGTCGCGCTGACCGCGCCCGACGAGCTGACCGACGCGTTGACCGTGACATCGGGGCTCGTCATCGTCAGGTTGCCCGAGTTGTAGAGCAGGAACTGGGCGGCCGCCTTCGTGTAGTCGCCGGCGTGGCCGTCTGCTTCCTGGGTGAGCTGACCGGACAACGCGACGTCGGCCTTGGTCGCCGAGGCCGATCCGGTCGAGGCGTACGTCGGCCCACCGTAGTCGGCCGTCATGGCCTCCTTCGAGACGGTGAGAGAGCCGCTGTACGAGATCGCGTAGTTCGGATTGGAGAGCCCCGTGCAGCCGGTGAGCGGGTAGCTGCCCGCCGGCGACTGGACCGCCCCGGCGCTGACCGAGAGGTCGCTCGCGGTGCAACCGCTCAGGGTGCCACTCAGCGCGTCCGATCCGACCAGACCCGTGATCGTGCCCGTGACGTTCAGGTTGGGCAGCGGATCCGAATACTGGACGGCTGCCGGGGTCACCGGAACGGTGATCGCCTTCTGGTCTACGTCGAACGAGCGTGTGACGTCATCCGCCGCGCTCCACGTGCCGTTGCCGGCCTGGTGGGCCGTAACCGCACAGGTTCCGACACCGACGATCGAGACCGTGGAGCCGTTCGTGCCGCCCGCCGAGCAGACGGTCGACGGCGAGGCCGTGAAGCTGACGGCGAGGCCGGAGCTCGCGCTCGCGCTCACGCTGAACGCGTCGTCGCCGTAGGTCATGTCGTCGAGGGGAGCGAACGTGATCGTCTGCGATTGCTGCGCCACGTGGAGGGTGAAGCTCTGCGTGGCATTCGGGAGGACGCCGTTGGCGGCTCCGACGGACAACGGATAGTCGCCCGCGGTGCCCGCGGCCGGCGTTCCCGAAAGAGTGGCCGTCCCGTCGGCGTTGTCGGTGAAGGTGACGCCGCTCGGAAGCGTGCCGCTCTCGGTGACCGACGGCGTGGGTGCTCCGGTCGTGGTGACCGTGAACGAACCGGTCGAGCCGACGGTAAACGTGGTGCCGGTGGCGCTCGTGATCGCGGGCGCCTGGTGGACGTGGAGGGTGAACGACTGCTGGGCATCGGGCAAAACGCCGTTCGATGCGCTGATCGTGAGGCCGTAGTCGCCGCCCGTGCCGGCGGCCGGCGTGCCCGCCAGGGTGGCCGTACCGTCACCGTTATCGGTGAACGTGACCCCGCTGGGCAGGGTCCCGCTCTCGCTCAGCGCCGCCGTCGGGCGGCCGTTCGTGGTGACGGTGAAGGTTCCCGCGGACCCGACCGTGAAGGTCGCGCTGTTCGCGCTCGTGATCGCGGGGGCCTGGTCGACGTGCAGGGTGAAGGACTGGGACGCGTTCGGCGTGATCGCGTTGGCCGCGCCGATCGTGAGGCCGTAGTCACCCCACGTGCCCGCGGCCGGCGTGCCCGCCAGGGTGGCGGTCCCGTCGCCGTTGTCGGTGAACGAGACACCGCTCGGGAGGGCGCCGGCCTCGCTGAGCGCCGGCCTGGGTGCCCCGGTCGTGGTAACCGTGAACGAGCCTGCGGAGCCAACGGTGAACGTGGTGCTGTTCGCGCTGGTGATCGCCGGTGCGAACGAGACGTGGAGCGTGAAGGACTGCTGCGCGTCCGGTGACACACCGTTTGCCGCCGTCAGGGTCAGCGGGTAGTCGCCGCCCGTGCCGGCGGCCGGCGTGCCCGCCACCGTCGCCGTCCCGTCGCCGTTGTCGGTGAACGTGACCCCGCTCGGGAGCGTGCCGCTCTCGGACAGGGCTGGGGTCGGATGCCCCGCCGTCGTGACCGTGAACGTGCCCGCCGAACCGACGCTGAACGTCGCGGTGCTCGCGCTCGTGATCGTCGGGGCCGTGTCGATGACGGGACCGTTGATCGTCGCGGTGGCCTGGGCCGAGTCCGAGCCGCCGTCATCGTCGGTGGCGGTCAGCCGGACGGTGTACGAGCCGCCGCTGACGTAGGTGTGGGGGACGTCGAAGTAGCCACAGGCGAGGCCGAACGTCCCGGGGAATCCGCAGCCGAGGGCCTGCTGTGAGGGCGTCGGGCAGAGGTCGGACGGCGAGCCACAGCCAGTCGAGACCGTGCTCGGCGTCGTTCCGTCACCCCAGTCGATGGTCAGGGTCCCGGTGTCCGTGCCAGGGTCCACGATCCTGCCCGCGACCGATGCCTGCTCGCCGGAATTCACCGCCAGATGTGAGTACGACCCGATGCACAGGTCGCACTGCTCGGGCGACACCGTCAGGTCGGGGTCCACGTTGACGACGCGTGCCGAGGCGGCCTGGGTGCCCGTCGTGTCATCCGCCTCGACCGCCGACCCGGTGATCGAGTAGTAGTTCGAGCTCCCGCTCGGGTCATCGGTGTAGACGTGGGTGAGGTGGAAGTAGATCGGGTCGCCGCAGCTGCCGATGCAGAGGCTGGAATAGGTCGGCGTCGAGGTGAACGGGCAGTCCTCGCCGGAGCACGGGTAGTCGGCGGTCGTCGTCGCCCCGTCGCCCCAGTGGATCGTCATCGTCCCGGCGTCGAACTCGGGATCCGTGATCGAGCCATTGAGCTCCGCGGTCCCGCCCTCGACGATGTCGCGAACGTCCGTGTTGTAGAGGCAGACGACGCCCGGGATCGAGTGGTCGCAGAACCCGTTCAGGAAGAGATTGGGCGCGTCGTTGACCGCCCCGACGTCGATCGTGACATGGGCCGTCTCGGCCGTGCCGATCGTGTAGGTGAACGAATCACTCCCATTGAAGTTCGCGGCCGGCGTGTAGCTGAACGAGCCGTCGGCGTGGAGGCTGAGCGTGCCGTGCTGCGTCGTCGTGCCGAGCGTCGCGGTCACCCCGGCCCTGTCGTTGCCGAGGACGCCGGGCGCGTCGACGGTGAGCGGCGTGTCCTCGGTTGTGTCGTAGGCGTCGTCGTGAACGCTCGACACGACGACCGCCACCGTTGCCTGGTCGCAGAGGGCCGTCGTATCGCAGACCTGATACGGATAGACCGCGGTCCCGATGAATCCGGTCGTCGGCGTGTAGGTGATCGTGCCGTCGTCGTGCGGCTGCCAGGCCCCGTGCGCGAGCGCGAGCCAGCCGGAGGGGTCGTCACGGTCGCACGACGGAACGCGCTGCGGCTCGTTGTTGCAGGGGTCGGGGTCGCGGCCGAGCGTGGTCGGATCGATGTTGGCCTCGGGATCCGTGTCGTTGGCGACCACGTCGATCGTTACTGCCTGGTTGAAGCCCGTGGCGCCGCTGTCCGTCGCGGCGTGCGGCGGGTCGGAGACCGGATCGACCGTGATCTCCACGGTCCCCGTGTAGTCGCTGACGTCCCAGCCGTTGTTGTAGCCGGTCGCGGGGTAGTAGCGGAACGCGTCCGGGCCGTTGTAGTTGGCGTCCGGCGTGTAGTCGATCGAGCTGACGTACTTGCTCGGGAAGCCCGGGATCAGGTCCGTGTAGTGCATGGTGACCGATCCGTGGTCCGTGCGGAGCGTGTCGTACGGGAAGACCGAGTTCTGCACGTAGACGATCTTGAACGCGTTGAGGTCGTTCGCGAGCAGCGTGTCCGCGTTGATGGTCGTCGTCGTGTCCTCGTCGACGCTGACGGTGTCGTTCACACCTTGCGCGACAGTCGGCGGCGGTGGATTCGTGACGTCGATGTTGATGATCGCGTAGCGCTTGTCACATGTCGCCAGGCAGTGAACGGCATAGCCTGTCACCCCGGTCGCAGTGTTGACCGTCTGGTACCAGATCTCGTCGTGACCCGTGTAACCCGCTTGGGGTGTGTATGTGAACGAACCGTTCGCGAACACCGTCGCGGTCCCATGCTGGGTCGGTGCGGGTGTGCCCGGGTCCGTCGGGAAATAGGTGATGCAGCAGGCGGACACCTCCTTCCGATAGGTCCGCAAGACGCGAGTGTTCCCGTCCGTGTTTACGTCGTTGTTGAGCGCCTCGCAGACGCCCACGAAGTCACAGATCGGGATGTCCTGGCTGAGCGTCGTGTCCGTGTAGGCGGTGTAGGAGTCGTCCTGGGCACGGATGTGCGTTGCCGCATCGATCGTCACGGTGGCGCCCGTCGAGCATTCGCCGCCGGTGACATACCGAACATAGGTGAAGCTGTCGGCGCCGAAGTACCCGGCGACCGGGACGTAGTGGAAGCTGCCATCCGGGTTCAGTTGGAACTGGGCAGCGTGGGAGGGCGCGGTGTAGAGGGCCGCGTGCCAGTCACCGCTTCCGTCGTTGCCGAGGACTCCCGGAGCCGGGATGGTCAGCGAGAGGAAGGTCGTATCGCCCGGATCGCTCTTGTCGAGGTTCTCGCGAGTGTACGAGTCGTCGGTGGCGTCGGGCGGCGGCAGCCAACCGGGCTGGCCGAAGAAGACGAAGCATGGCAGCGACGGGGGGTCGATGATCGGATCCGTTGCGCTCGCGGTCGTCGGAACGAACGGCACGCTCAGGAGCGCACCCATCAGGGCGACCGCGAAGCGCGCCTTCGACAGCGCGGTGCGGCCGCGGACACGACGAACTGAGCTCACGATCGACCTCCCTCGGCGGGCGCCCCCGCCACTCCACGGACGAGGACCCTGCCCGCCCAGACTTCGGGGTTCGATTGGCGCAGAAGGGGCAGATGGCGATCGAGCCACGCCGCGAAGCGCCGACCCGATTCGGCGACGGTTGCCTCGTCGGTTCCCGTCGACACGACGAGGAGGCCCTCGCGCGTCGCGATCAGCTCACAGTCGGCGGAGCCCGGCGCCGACGTCAGGACGTGGCCGATCGCCTCCGCATTCGCGGCCAGATCCTCGATGAGAGCGGGATCGACCCCGGCATAGCGCCGTACGGCGGCGAACACGACCCTCCCGACCGCGCTCCTCCAGCCGCGTCTGTCCGCGGGGTCGACCGTCGCGCGCTCAGCCGCCGAGCCGATGGTGGGCTTCGGTCAGCCTCCGGCGCGTCCGTCAGGTGACATATTTCGCGCGGCGTTTGGCGTTCCGCCGAGGCGGGCCTCCACGACCCAGGTCGCGACCTGCACGCGCGACGTCAGGCCCAGCTTGCCGAGGATCCGCTCGACGTGGACGCGAGCGGTGCCCGGCGAGATGAACAGCTCCTCGGCGATCTGCGGGTTGGTCAGGCCGCGTGCGACGAGGTCCGCGATCTCCTCCTCACGCCTCGTCAGCTGCGACCCGTTCACCCTGCTCGGCGCGCCGGTCCCCCGGTTGGCGCGGGCAATACCAACCGCCTGCTCGACCTCCGGCTCGCTCGCCACGCGTGCGACCTCCTCGAAGGACTGCGTCCTCCCGTCAGCCCAGGCCGCCGCGAACACATCGGGCGCGAGCGATCGGCGGCTTCTGTCGATCTCGCGCGCGAGCCCCGGCCGCTCGACCTCGGGCACCGGGATCGCCATCGAATCGCGCAGCGAGCTCGCCGCCCCGAACATCCGCGCCGCGCGCTCGGCGTCACCCCGATCGAGGGCGACCCGGCCGAGCTCCTCGATCGTTCCGACCGCGTCGACGCGCGCGCCATACGCCGCGAGCTCGGCAAACCCCTCGACGAGGTGAGTCCGTGCCAGGTCGAGCTCGCCGCGGCGGCGCTCGACGGCGCCCAGTGCGGCCAGCGCGCGTCCGAGATACCAGGTCCGTTCCGTGCCTCGAAGGGTGTCGACGGCGGCCGCGAAATGGGCATGGGCATCGTCGACCGAGCCCGAGCGAAGCGCGACGAGCCCGGCGCCGACGTGGTAGAAGCCGAGCGCGATCGGGTTTGGCTCCTCCTCGAGGATCCGACGCGCCTCCTCGTATGCAGCTCGGGCGCCGGCGTAGTCGCCCTGCGCCGCGAGCACCTCGGCCAGGATCCCGCGGGGCGTGCGCCGGTAGAGGTTGTCGCCGAGGGCGTCCCCGATCTCGATCGTCTCCCGAGCCAGCGCCTCTGCCGCGTCGAGGCGACCGAGCAGGCGCTCGAAGTCGGCCAGCACCCCGGTCGCAAACCCGCGTGGCCAGCTTGGCGCGGGACCCGCGAGCTGAAGCGCTCGTTCGAGATGGGGGAGTGCCTCGCGCAGGTGGCCCCGGACGCGCCAGAACTCAACGAGGCCGCCGACGAGGCCGGCAACGAGCGGGAGGACGGCCGCGGCCTCGGCGAAGCGGAGGGCGGCGACGCAGTTGTCGTAGTCCACAGCGATGCGGTCGAGGTCCTCCGGCGTGGCGTGAACGGGCCCCGGGACCCGTCGACCGGCCAGCGCGAGGTAGTACTGGGCGTGCGGCAGGGCGAGGGCGCCGGCGTCGCTCGAATGGGCCAGCTTCCGCGCGGCGAACTCGGCGATCGGCTGGAGGAACCGGAACCGTTCGCTCGCTCCGGAGCGGTCGCGGACGACGAGCGATTGCTCGACGAGCGCGCCCATCGCCGCGGCGACCCCGGTCAGATCACCGGCGAGCGAGCAGACCGCCTCCGCGGCATCGAGCGTCCATCCACCCGTGAACACGGACAGCCGCCGGAACAGCCGCTGTTCGTCCGGCGACAGCAGTCGGTGGCTCCACTCGAGCGTCTCGTCGAGTGACTGCTGGCGTTCGCGCGTCGCGATCCTGTCCGTCCGCAGGAGGCCGTCGCCCGGTCCGAGGCGGGCCGCGATCTCCGGCGGCGTCAACGCGCCGACGTGAGCCGCCGCGAGCTCGATCGCGAGCGGGAGGCCGGCCAGGCGCCGGCAGATTTCCGCGATCGCCACTGCGCTGTCGTCGCCGGGCCGGAACGACGGCTCTGCGGCGCGGGCACGCAGCACGAAGAGCTCGACGGCCGCGTCCGGGCCGAGTGGCTGGACGCGGACGACGCTCTCGCCTCGAACCCGCAGCGGGGTCCGGCTCGTCGCGACGACCCGGAGGTACGGGCATCCATCGAGCAGCTCGTTGACCACCGCGCCCGTCGCCC
>DASXWX010000236.1:0-6318 GCA_036503395.1 Candidatus Limnocylindrales bacterium | reverse complement strand
GCGCGTTCGGGTCGATCGGCGCGAACGGGTCCGGCGGCGGGCCCACGGCCTCTGCCGGCGGCTCGAGCGTCGATCGGTCGTCTCCCGCCGGCCGCGGCGGGTGTGTCGTCGGGTCGTCGATCTCGGGATCCCAGGTCATCGCGTTCCTCCCGCTCGGGTCAGCGTCCTCGCCACGACGGCGGCCGCTTCTCGACGAAGGCCGCCATCCCTTCCGACTGGTCCTCGCTCGCGAACAACAGGTAGAAGTTCCGCCGCTCGAACTCGAGCCCCGCGCCGAGTGGCAGCTCGAACGCCCGCTCGATCGCCTCCTTGGCCGCCCGGACCGCGAGCGGCGGCAGCGCGGCGATCGTGGCGGCCAGCTCGAGCGCGCTCTCGACGGTGGCCTCGGCCGGGACCACTCGCGTCACGAGGCCGATCCGCTCCGCCTCCCGGGCGTCGATCGGCCGGCCCGTGAGGATCATCTCCATCGCCCTCGCCTTGCCGACCGCCCGCGTGAGCCGCTGCGTCCCGCCGGCCCCGGGCATGATCCCGATCCGGATCTCGGGCTGGCCGAACTGCGCGTCGTCGCCGGCGACGATCATGTCGCAGGCCATCGCCAGCTCGTCACCGCCGCCGAGGGCGAAGCCGCGAACGGCGGCGATCAACGGCGTCCGAATGGCCCGGATCCGCTCCCACCGGGCGAAGCTGTTTGCGGTCGCGAGGCTGACCGGGGTCGCGGCGGCCATCTCCTTGATGTCGGCACCCGCCGCGAAGGCGCGATCGCCGGCACCGGTGATCACGATGCAGCGGCAGTCCTCGTCCGCGTCGAGCGCCTCGAGCACCTCGACGAGCTGGCGGAGAAGCTCGAAGCTGAGGGCATTGAGCTGGTCCGGGCGGTCGAGGGTGACGAGCGCGACACCGTCGACGGCGCCGTCCGGCCCCGCGGCGGGATGGTTGACGCGAACGAGGGCGTCGGGCGCGGCCGTCATCGCCGACAGTATCGCCGCCGCGTCGAGGCGCGGCGAGACGAGTGGGTGCCAGCGGCAGCGTGAGGTTCGGGCGACGGAACTCGCCGCTGAACCGGCGCGCTCCGGGTCAGCCCAGCGCCGATCCGCAGTAGGGGCAGAAGGTCGCGTCGGAGACGCCGACGCCGCGGCCGCAGGACGGGCACGGCCTCACGACCTGGGCCGTTCCCGTCTCCGCCAGCCCATCCCGGATCGCGTCGTAGTCCGGAACGGTCTTCTCCCGGAACGTCCGCAGCCCCTCCGCCACCTCCGGCGAACCGGCATGGATCGTCAGCCATTCGCGCGCGTGCCGGATCGTCATCGCCCAGGCGAAGTCCTTCCAGATCTGGACCTGCGCCTTGGCCGCCCGAAGCGTCTCGGGGAGCTTCTCGAGGAGCTGCCCGGAGAGCTCGTCGACCGTCGCGTCGAGCTCGGCGCGTGGGACGACCCGGTTCACGAGGCCCCAGTCCAGCGCCTGGGCCGCCGGGATCGGTCGGTTCAGGAAGAAGATCTCCCGCGCGCGGCGATCGCCGACGGTGATCGGCAGCCACTGGGTCGCGCCGCCGGCCGGGATGCTCCCGCGCGACGTCCCGATCTGGCGGATGTGGATGTCGTCCGCGGCGACCGCCAGGTCGCAGGCGAGGTTGAGCTCGTTGCCGCCGCCCACGACGATCCCGTTGAGCCGGGCGAGGACGGGCTTGGGACAGTCGCGGATCGCGTCGATCGCGTCGATGAACGTCCCCATCCAGGCCCAGTAGTCGTTCGGCCGAGCGAGGAACGCCTCCTGCTCCGCGAGGTCGGCGCCGGTCGAGAAGGCGCGGTCCCCGGCACCCGTCAGGACGACCACCCCGACGCGGAGGTCGGCGGCGAGGTCGAGGAACGCCTCGCGCAGCGCCACGAGCGTCGCCCGGTCGAGGGCGTTGAGGACCTCGGGCCGGTCGATCGTGACCCGCCCGCGACGCCCACCCAGGTCGCGCTCGACGTGGACCGTCGTCCCGAGGCCGCTCTCGCGGCCGGTCCGACTGTCGGCGTCGGTCACGGCGCCTCCTCGGGAATGAGGTCGCGCGCCTCGTCCACCACCAGCAGCGTCAGCAGGTCGTCGCCACCGATCGCGGCCAGGTTGTCCCCGGCCGCGCGCATCTCGTCCGAGTTGAGGGCGGCCTTCGCGGCATCCCAGTCGTCGAAGTTCATCCGGGCCACGAGGGCTGCGTCGGACTGGCCGGCGATCACCCGCCGAACGCGCGCGACCCGCAGCGCCCGAAGCCCGGGCAGCCTCGCGATCAGGGGAAGGTGGGTCTCGGCGTACTGCTTCTCGAACGCGGCGACGGCGTCGTCGTCGCCCGCGGGACGGCGGTAGAACGCGAGGAGCGTGCTCATCGAATGACCTCCTTCAGGCCTTCGGCGCGATCTGCCGCCCCGGCCGGGCGGTTGTCGCCGGCGTGCGTTCGCGCCCGTCGCTCGGCGACGGAAGCGGTGTTCCGGTAGAAGCCCCCGAGCCCTTCGTTGAACAGGGCCGGTCGCCTGACCTGCGCCTCGTGGCCGCAATCGGGGAGGACGAACAGGCGCGCATCGGGGAGCTGGCGCGTCAGGCCCCACGCGTGATCGACCGGCACGAACGGGTCCCGGTCGCCGGCGACGGCGAGCGACGGCACCTCGATCCGTCGCAGGTCGCGCGGCCCGAGCAGCGGCTGCTCGCGGACGTCTGCCGCGATGGCCGGCAGCAGACGCTGCCACGCTCCCTCGCCCTGCGCCGCATGCCGGCGATCGAGGCGGGCCGCCCACTTCGGATCGTCGCGCAGGATCCGGGGAGGGTCCATCAGGTGCCGCGTGAGGCTCATCCGCGGCTCGCGTTGGGTCGTGATCCCCACGACCACGAGGGTCCGGAGGCGGTCGGCGTGGTCAACCGCGAACTGGAGTGCGGTCATCGCGCCCATCGAGAAGCCGAGGAGGTGGAACGTCTCGAGCTCGAGGGCGTCGACGAACGCGAGCAGGTCGTCCACGAGCCAGCGGTAGCGAAAGCCACCGGCCGCGTCCCACACCGTCCCGCCGTGGCCGCGCGCGTCGGGCACGTAGCAGTGGAACGCGTGGGAGAAGAGCGGCAGCTGCGAGGCGAAGTCCTCGCGGCCGACCGAGGTCGCGCCGTGGAGAAGGACGAGCGGCGGGCCTGCACCCTGGACGTCGTAGGCGATGTCGAGGTCGTTCGCCCGAACGAGGGGCATCCTCAGTCGCGCTCGCGGGGGGAGGCCATCGTTTCGAGTCTACGCTCGGCGTCGTTCGGGGCCGTCGGTGCGGTCGGGGCCATGCTCCTGACGCTGGCTACGAGCAGATGAAGAGAACTCGGCCGAAGACGCCGCTGGCATACGGCCGCGGCAGTCGGTGAGGACGCGGGTCGAACCTACAATCCGACGGTGACGACCGAACCGACCGATACCACGAGCGCCTCGCCCGCCACGCGGACCGAGCGCGACTCGATGGGCGAGATGGAGGTTCCGTCCGACGCGCTCTATGGGGCGACCACGCAGCGCGCCGTGCTCAACTTCCCGATCTCGGGACAGCGGCTGCCGCGGCGCCTGATCGGCGCGCTCGCGCTGATCAAACGGGCCGCGGCCGAGACGAATGCGGAGCTCGGGCTCCTCCCCGCGGACGTCGCCCGCGCGATCGCGGAGGCGGCACAGGATGTCGCCGACGGCGGCTACGACGAGCATTTCCCGATCGACGTCTACCAGACCGGATCGGGCACGTCGTCGAACATGAACGCGAACGAGGTGATCGCCCATCTCGCTGAAGCGCGCCTCGACCGCGCGGACGGCACCCGCGTCCACCCGAACGACGACGTCAACCGCTGCCAGTCCTCCAACGACGCCTTTCCGACCGCGATCCAGCTCGCCGGCGCGATCGCGATCGAGGAGCAGCTCCTGCCGGGCCTCGTCCGGCTCCACGACGCGCTCGCGGCCAGGGCGCAGGAGCTCTGGCCCGTCGTCAAGACCGGCCGGACGCACCTCCAGGACGCGACGCCGATCCGGCTCGGCCAGGAGTTCCGAGGCTATGCCGGCCAGGTCGAGGAGGCGATCCGCCGCGTCCGGGCGGCGCAGGAGGAGCTGCTCGTCGTCCCGCTCGGTGGCACCGCCGTCGGGACGGGGATCAATGCCCACCCGGAGTTCGCGGCCGCGACCACGGCACGGCTCTCGGAGCTCACCGGCCTCATCGTCGAGGAGGCGCCGAACCATTTCCACGCCCAGGCGACGCTCGACGCCGTGATCGCGGCCCACGGCGCCATCCGGTCCGCCGCGCTCGGGCTCTGGAAGATCGGCTCGGACGTCCGGCTGATGGCGATGGGGCCGCGGGCGGGGATCGCCGAGATCGCCCTCCCGGAGACCCAGCCGGGCTCGTCGATCATGCCCGGCAAGGTCAACCCGGTCATCGTCGAGAGCCTGACGATGGTCGTGGCTCGCGTCGTCGGCAACGACGCCACGATCGGCTTCGCCCAGACCGGCTCGTTCCTCGAGCTCAACGTGATGCTGCCGGTGACCGCGGTGGCGCTCCTCGAGTCGATCGAGCTGCTCGGCGCGGCCGCCCGCAACCTGGCCGACCGCGCGATCGACGGCCTGACGGCAACCGAGCGCGGACCGGCGCTCGTCGAGCAGGGCCTGATGCTCGCGACCGCGCTCGCCCCGGTCATCGGCTACGACGAGGCGGCGAAGCTGGCCAAGGAGGCCTTCCGGACCGGCCGCACGATCCGGGAGCTGGCGCTCGAACGGGGGATCGACGGCGACCGGCTCGACGCGCTTCTCGATCCAGCCCGAATGACGGAGCCAGCGCTCGACGGCGGCGGCGGGGCCGGGGGCTGACCCGACCGCTCGCCCGGCCGGCCGCCGAGCACCGGCCGCTACAATCGCCGGCGATGCCCATCCGTCTCTGGGACCGCGCCGGTTCGCTGCCCGTCGCGGCCGACGAGCGGCGGCGGCCGGAGCTGGTGTCGCTCGCGCCGGCGGCACTGCCCTCGATCGCCGAGCTCTTCACGTTCATGCGTGACGCCGAGCTCCGCTTCGACACCCTCCGGATGCGGATCGAGGAGACGTCCGCCACTGCCGCCGGCGACTCGATCGTCGAGGCAGAGGTCCTGATCGCGCATCCCGGACGGGCCCGCGTCACGACGACCGAGCCGAACGGCGGCCTCACCGGCAACTACGACATCTGGCTCTCGGACGGGTCCCGGGTGCGGACCTATTCGGCCCGCGCGCGTCTCGCCACCGATCGGCCGACACGGATCCCGGTGCGGGGCGCCGACGCGATGGATCTGCCCGGCTTCGCGCGTGTCTACCGCCCCCTCACCGCCCTGCCGATGGAGTCGTTGCCGGACCTCTTCGTCCACCCCGGAGGCTATTGCCAGAACGTGCTCGCGACCGGTCGCTGCGACGTCGTCGGGACGACCGAGACCGCGGATCGCGAGGCGGTTCTCGTCCGGTCCGCCCACCCGCGGGCCGTCGAGCGGTGGGCGGACCGCCCGGACTTCGCCGTCGAGCTCGCGGTCGACCGTGAGACCGGCTGCATTCTCCGGCTCACCGAGCTGATGTCCGACATCGCGACCCGGGACGCCCGCGTCGTCGTCTTCGAGCCCGACACGCCGCTGCCGCCGGTGGCTTTCGAGCTGGCCGTGCCCGAGGGGACGACGACGATCTTCTAGCCGACCGATCCGGGCACCGTGAGCGGCTCGTGCGGCCCGGCTGGCGCGCTGCCCACGACGCGGACGACGACGCTCGAGACCGCGATCGACACGACGATCGTCCCCAGCATCGCAGCATAGAGGTCGGCCGGGATGGCGCCCGTCCCGGCGCCGATCGACGCGAGCACGAACGTGAACTCCCCGACCTGGCCGATGCCGACGGCGAGCTGGAGCGGCCGTGCGGCGAGATTGGCGAGCCGGGCGAGCACCCAGGAGAGTCCGACCTTCGCGACGACGAGGAGGACGGCGAGGACGACGAGCCAGCCGAGGCCGTCGACCAGGCGGGCCGGGTCGAGGAGCGTCCCGATCGCGACGAAGAAGAGCACCGCCAGCAGGTCGCGGAACGGCAGCAGCCTCGCCCGGGCCTCGTTGGTCTCGGCACCCTCGGCGATCGCGAGCCCGGCGACGAAGGCCGACAGCGCGAGCGGGAGACCGAAGACGACCGCCCCGAGCCCGGCGACGGCGATCCCGGACGCGACCGAGACGATCAGGAACAGGTCGGGCTCGGCGCCCAGGCCCCGCAGCACGACGGGCAGGACGCGGGCGACGCCGATTGCGAGGACCGCGAAGGCGGCGAATCCGACGGCGACGAGGACGACGGGCCGACCGGTC
>DASXWX010000235.1:0-6022 GCA_036503395.1 Candidatus Limnocylindrales bacterium | reverse complement strand
TGATCCCGGCGAAGATGGATGGGCGTGTGTCCTGGATCTCGACTTCGATGAACCCGGGGACGCCGACATAGCGTCCGTGCTGCGGCGGCATGTAGACGTTGACGGTCTCGCTCGGATCCGCGTCGTCGAACCCGTTCGCCTGGGCGATCCGGCGGGCCGCTGTTTCCGCGGCCGCTTCGTCGGTCAGCACGTACCGTGCGCCGGCGAGAGCCGCCGCATCGGCAGCATTCTGCTCGTCACGACGTTCGACGAGCACCATGCCGACGTCGAAGGCAAGGGCGGCGACGATCAGCAGGGTGGCCAGGCCACCCGCGAAGAGGACGAGAACCTGACCACGTTCGCGGCGCTGCGCACGCAGCCGCCTAATTGTTGATAACAAGGCTCGACTCCGCTTCGACGGTGATGGGAGGGAGGGGGACGATCGGGACGAGGCTCGAGTAGCTATAGCTCGCGATGACGGTGACGGTGGAACCGCGGCCGTTGTCCGGATCCCATGACGCATTCACGCTGATCGCCGACCCCGGCATTCCAAACGCGGCGCTTCGGACCCGATCCACCACATCGCTCCCGCTCGGATTGCTTGACGTGGTGCCGGGAGCCGCCGGCGATCCCGTTGAAGAAAACGAGTTGGCTCCGTTCACGATTGCGTAGCGTGCGCCCTCGCGTGTCGCGTTGTTCAGCACCTCGTAGTAGAAGACGAAGCGCCCGCTCTCGATGATCGCGAACAGGAGGAGAAAGAAGATCGGCGCGACCAGGGCGAACTCCGCCAGTGCCTGGCCAGCACTTCGAGACGCCTGTGACCTTGCCTTCATCGCTCTCATCACGGACCCGTCGAGAGGTCGATATCGGTCATCGCGAACGTACTGTCTCGCGCGAACGTCATGTCGCTCGGGACCCCGAGCTGGACACCAAAGAAATCGATGTGGAACGGGTTGATGAGGTGGAAGTCGTAACCGAGCGTCACCGTCACGGTGCATGGCTCGGAGCGAAGAGGATCGTCACACAGATCGGCAGGGTTGACAGGTCCGCACGTTCCCCCGGTCGTGGGCGTGACGCAGTAGGAGAACGAAGGATTCGTGCATGCTGCATGGTCGACGGTACCGACAGGCTCCGAGTAGTCGGGCAGATCGCTCGCTGCGACACAGGCCCGCCGCTCCATCTCCGCAACCGTTCCGTCCATGACCGCACCGGCCTGCCACTTGCCAGCTCCCAGCGTGGTGCCGTAGTCGGCAGCCTCTCGCGCGGCGGATTCCACGCTCATCATCGTCGTGTAGATCCGGGCGAAGTCGACGATGGCGAACATGATGATCACCATCAGCGGCAGGATGAGCGCGAACTCGACGACGCTCTGGCCTGTCTGGCCGGTCGCCCTGTCCAATCGCGGAACTGATGCCTGCGACGCTCGCGCGGGCCGCGCCATAGCGACGATCTTTGCTCCCCCTGGTTCGCGGGACGAGGACGTTCGTACTACCTCGACGCTAGGAGCCGGAGTTTGCGTGCCACCTAACAACGGTTCGCGAATCCACCGGTAGCGTGAGGAACGGTGCCATTGGGCAACAGTTCGACCGGATCGTCGTGGCCAGCCGCAGCGCCGTACGGAGGCGCTGCTGGCAGCCATCCCCGCCCGGGGCTGGCGACTGTGTCAGGCCCTCTCGGCCGGGGCCACCGCAGGTTCGTCACGCTCGATCGTGATCTCGCCGATCGGGGCGGCCTCGAGGTCCGCGCCGAAGGCGTCGGCGTCGCCGACGAGCACGATCTGGAGCTCGGACGGGCGGACGTTCGCCTCGGCGGTCCGCAGGACGTCCTCCGCCGTCACGGCCTCGATCCGCTCGCGGTAGCGGGCAAGCTCGTCGTCGGGCAGGCCGTGGATCACGACCCCCGACAGCGCGCCTACGATCGGGCCGGGCGTCTCGAAGCGAAGCGGGAACACGCCGACGAGGAAGTCGCGGGCCGCTGTGAGCTCGGCCGTCGTGACCGGGGCCGAGCGGATCGCCTCGAGCTCCGCGATCGCGTCGAGGATCGCGGGGACCGTCACCGCGGTCTGGACGGCGGCCCGGGCGGCGAACGGTCCGGCGCCGCGGCGCAGATCGAAGCTCGCGGTCGCGCCGTACGTGTAGCCCTTCTCCTCGCGCAGCTTCCGGTTGAGGCGCGAGTTGAACAGGCCCCCGAGAATCGCCCCGGTCACCGAGAGCGCGTGGAAGTCCGCGATCCGCCGCGGCCGACCGATGTGCCCGATCCGGATCTCGGTCTGGACCGAGCCCGGCCGGTGGACGACGCGAACGCGTCGCGATCGGTTCGCCGGCTCTGCCTCGACCGTCCGCTGCCCGGCGGCTTGCCCGCCGGACCACGATCCGAACAACCGCTCCGCCAGCCGTCGCACGTCGGCGTCGCCCAGCTCGCCCGCGACGATCAACGCCGCGCCCACGGGGTTCGCGGCGCCGGCGTACGCGGCGCGAAGCACGCCGGCGTCGAGGCGCTCGACGGTCTCGCGGACCCCGGCCGACGGACGGTGGTACGGCGATTCGCGCGTGTAGATCGTCTCGATCAGGGCCTCCTCGACGCGCCGGCGAGGGTCGGCCCGGGCCTGGAGGATGTCGTTGAGGCGCTCCTCCCGAAGGCGGTCGACCTCCGATGCCGGGAACGTCGGCGTGAGGGCGACCTCGGCCGCGAGCTCGAGCGCCGGCTCGAGGCGCTCGACGGGCACGTCGACGCCGATCGTCGTCGCGTCCCAGCCGGCGTCCGCGTGAAGCGATGCCCCGAGACGCTCGGTCGCCTCGACGAGCGCGACCGCGTCGTGCGACTGCGTCCCCTCCGTGAGCGCCCGTGCGGCGAGCACGGCCGCGCCCGCGAGCTCGGGCGGCTCGTCGACCGCGCCGGTCGGCATCACCAGCAGCGCCGAGACCAGCGGCCGGCCGGGGACATCGACGGTCAGGACGTCGAGCCCGTTCGGCAGCCGGTCGCGCCGGAAATCGGGGAACTCGTACGGCCGCGGGAGCCCCGGCGTCGGTCGCTCGGCGACGACCGTCGTCACGCGGCGGCCTCGGCCGGCTTCGAGGCGCCCGCGGGCAGGTACGTCAGGACCACCCGGTTGTCCGGCCGGAACACCGACGCGGCGACGTCGCGGATCGTCGGCGCCTCCACGGCGAGGTAGCGCGGCAGCATCTCGTTGATCAGCTCCGGCCGATCGAACAGGGTAGCGAACATCGACAGCCGGTCTGCCCGCTCGTCGACCCGCGAGAGTGCCCCCAGCTCGTCCGATTCGGTCAGCGCCCGGGCCCGCGCGAGCTCGTCGTCGGTGACGTCCTCGCGACCGAGCCGTTCGAGCTCCTCGTGGAACGCCGACTCGACCCGCTCGACCTCCACGCCCGGCCGGACGGTCGCCCAACCCGCGGTGATCGAGGCGCCGCCCACGAACCCCAGCGTGAACAGCGCGACGTCCTGGGCGATCCGCTCGTCGCGCACGAGGCGCCGATGGAGCCGGCTGCCCTTGCCGCCGGCCAGGATGTGCGACGCGATCTCGAGTGCGTCGAGCCGCGGATCGCCGAAGGCCGGCGCGCGGAAGCCGACATAGACGCGTGGCAGCGGGACGGCGTCCTCGACTGTCTCGCGGCGCTCGCTCCCGAGCGTCGGCGGCAGGCTGAGATCGCCGAGGGGCGGGATGTCGGGCCGGGCCTCGATGCCACCGAAGTAGCGCTCGGTCCAGGCCCGGACGCGATCCGTCTCGGCATCGCCGACGACGGACAGCACGGCGTTGTTCGGAACGTAGTAGGTGGCGAAGAAGTCGCCGACGTCCTCGAGCGAAGCCGCCTCGAGGTCCTCCATCGACCCGATCGTCGGGTGATGGTACGGGTGCTCCGGCGGGAAGAGGTGGGCCTGGAGCTTCTCGTTCCACGTGCCGTACGGCCGGTTGTCGTACGACCAGCGCTTCTCGTTCTTCACGACCTCCCGCTGGTTGTCGAGGTTCTCCTGGCTGAGCGCCTCGAGGAGCGTCCCCATCCGGTCGGCCTCGAGCCAGAGGGCGAGCTCGAGCTGGTGCGACGGAAGCGTCTCGAAGTAGTTCGTCCGATCGAGCCAGGTCGTCCCGTTCATCGTCCCGCCGGCCGCCTGGACCAGCGCGATGTGCTCGGTCTTCGCCACGTGGGCCGACCCCTGGAACATCACGTGCTCGAAGAGGTGGGCGAACCCGGTCTTGCCCGGACGCTCGTTCTTGGAGCCGACGTCGTACCAGATGTTCACCGCGACGACGGGCGCGACATGGTCCTCGGCGACGATCAGGCGGAGCCCGTTGGCGAGGCGCTCGTCGCTGAATCGGACCGGGTCGGGCATCGACGGGATTGTAGGGGCAGCACCGCGCGGGTTGACGCCGCCGACCGGGCGTGTAAGATAATCGTCTAACACGCGTTCGCAGTCTTGCTACGTCGAGGAACATGGTCGCCCGCTCTCCCTCCCCACGCCCAGTCATGCCGCCGGCTCGACCACCGATTCGCGACCTGACCGGGCGGCGGTCGTACGCGGTCGAGTGGGATGTCCGGACGGCGTTCGACTTCCTCCTCAGCCTGTCGGCCGAAGCCGGCCAGACCGACGACCTGCCCGAGCGAGACCGCGACTGGCTTCGAGCGGCGAAGGCCGCGATTCGGGGCGAGCTCGGCGACGCGCTCGAGCTCTACGCGAGCGAGTTCTGCACGGTCCTGGCCATCCTCGCCGTCGACCGACCCGAGGTTCGGAGCGCGGCCGACTTCGTCGCCCTCCTCGACGCGACAGACGACGCGACCATTGTTCGGACCCTCTTCTTCGGCGATCGCGACACCGAGCGGCAGGCGCTGGTCGAGCGGGCGATCGCCGGTGACGAGGCGGCGATCGACGAGCTCGTTCGGCTCGAGACGGAGCACCGCCACGATGAGAGCCGGGACGTGATCGCTTCGCTCTACCGGGACCCCGGATCGGCCGTCGTATCGGCGCGGGCCGTCCTTCACGCGTGGCTGCCGAAGTTCCAGGAGCTCGAGGCACGGGTCGGGGCGATGATCGAGCGCGATTACGACGCACGGGCCGGGGATCGGAGCACGCTCGAGCCGGCGGCGATCGTCGAGCGAACGACCGGCGGCATCCGCTGGCTGCCCGAGCCCGGGATCAGGCGGGTGATACTCGCGCCGACCTACTTCTCGCGGCCCTACAACTTCGTCCTGAGCGGCGCCGACTGGCGGATGTTCGCCTACCCGATCGGCGACGGCGCCCTCGACGCGACGGACCCGCTCGCGCCGGCCCAGTCGGTCGTCCGATTCCACCGCGCCCTCGGCGACGACACACGGCTCCGCATCCTCAAGCTCCTCACGACCCGCGACTGGTATCTGTCCGAGATCGCGCAGCAGCTCGAGCTCTCGAAGCCGACCATCAAGCACCACCTCGCCCTCCTCCGTGCCGCCGGCCTCGTGACGCTCACCGAGGAGGGCGCGCTGTCCTACTACAGCCTTCGCCGAGATCGCCTCGCGGAGGGCGCCGCCGAGCTCGGGGCGTTCCTCGGGGCATGACGAGCGGGCGCCTCTTTTTTTGCCCGCGAGTTAGATGAATGACTAACAGAAGAACGACGAGTTTGATTTCAGGAGGAAGCGACCGATGCTGATGCCCGAAGACCTCCTCCGCCTCGCCCAGACGGAGCTCGCGGCGCGCCGTGGCCGGGCGGCCGCGCGTGCGACGACTCGCGCCACCACGAACGGCCGTTCCGGGGCGATTCGCGTGCTCGGCCACGCCCTCGTTGCCGCCGGATCCCGGCTCGAGGGTCGACCGCCGGGGCCGGCGCTGGTTCCGCCGGCCCGGCACGACCCCTGCGACGACGAGGCGCCCCTGCCCCGCGCCGCCTGACGGAGGGAGCACCCGCAGACTCGGCGAAGGGTGACGGCGCCCCCGCGCGTTAGACTCCCGCCGTGTCCCGTCACGCCCGACCTGGCGTCCTCGCGCGCCTGATCGTCCTCGTCGCGATCTGGCTGCTCGTCCCGGCCGCGGTGTCCGCGCACCAGCTGACCTCTCG
>DASXWX010000234.1:0-7255 GCA_036503395.1 Candidatus Limnocylindrales bacterium | reverse complement strand
CGGACCGGCAGACCCGCACGGCCGCGGCACGACCCGGCCCTGTGACACCCGAGCTGTCACGCGGCTCGGCTAGGCTGGCCACGTCGGTTCAATCACCGTCACGAGGAGTGTGTGCAGCTCGCAACCGATGGCTCGCTGATCGTCAGCGCGACCGATCTCGCCGGCTTCCTCGCCTGCGACCACCTCTCGACGCTCGAGCTCGGCCGGGTCGCCGGCCTCTGGCCTCGGCCACCCGAGCGCGAGGATCCGGAGGTCGTGCTGCTCCAGCAGCGGGGCGAGGCGCATGAACGCGCCTACGTCGATCGGCTCCGGGCCGAGGGCCGCGAGGTCGTCGAGTTCGAACGGCCGGGACGGAGCCTCGATGAGCTCCGCGCCGCCGAGGCGGCCGTCGTCGAGGCCATGCGCCAGGGCGTCGGCGCCATCTACCAGGCCACGCTGTTCGATGGCCGCTGGCTCGGTTATGCCGACTTCCTGGTCCGGGTCGAGCGGCCGTGCCCCGCGTTCGGGGCGTGGAGCTACGAGGTCGCGGACACGAAGCTGTCCAAGGCCGTCAAGGGCTCCGCGATCCTCCAGGTCTGCGTCTACTCAGATCGGCTGACGTCGATCCAGGGGCTGGAGCCCGAGCACGTCCACGTCGTCACGGGCGACGGCACGAGCCACGACCTGCGGCTCGAGGACTACGCGGCCTACTACCGAACGGTGAAGGCGCGCTTCGAGGCGACGGTCTTCGGGGCGGCCGAGCTTCCCCCGCGCGATCCCGCGACCGCCGCGACCTACCCTGACCCCGTCGATCACTGCCGCGTCTGCGCCTGGTTCCCGGGCTGCATGGACCGCCGCCGGTCCGACGACCACCTCTCGCTCGTCGCCGGGATGACGAAGTCGATGACGGAACGGTTGAGCGCGGCCGGCGTTCGGACCCTCGCCCAGCTCGGGACGCTGCCGCCCGACCGGACGATCGCCGAGACGAATACGCGGACGCTCGAGCGGCTCCGCGAGCAGGCGCGGCTCCAGCTCGAGGGACGCGAGCGCGCCGACCTCATCTTCGAGCTGATCCCACCCGCGGTCGAAGGCGAGTCACCCCGCGGCCTCGCGCTTCTGCCCGAGCCGTCGGCGCTCGACGTCTTCTTCGACATCGAGGCCGATCCGTGGGCACTCGAGGACGGCCTCGAATACCTCCTCGGACGGGTCGTCACCGACGGCGAGCCGGACTACCGCCCGCTGTGGGGTCACGATCGTGGCGGCGAGAGGCGCGCCTTCGAGGATTTCATCGACGACGTAATCGCGCGGCTCGAGCGCGACCCGGGCATGCACGTCTACCACTACGGCGGTTACGAGTCGGGCGCCATCAAGCGGCTCATGCAGCGGCACGCGACGCGCGAGATCGAGGTCGACCGGATCCTTCGGGCGGGCGTCCTCGTCGACCTCTACACGGTCGTCCGCCAGGGAATCCGCGCGTCGCTCGAGTCGTACTCGCTCAAGCAGATCGAGAAGTTCTACCTGCCAAAGCGCGAAGGGCCGGTCACGGAGGCCGGCTTCTCGGTCCTCACCTACGAGCAGTGGCTCCGCGATCGGGAGCCGCACCACCTCGACGACCTCGGGGCCTACAACCGCGACGACTGCATCTCGACGCGCGAGCTGCGGGGGTGGCTCGAGGCGCGTCGGGCGGAGGGGCTGGCGCGCGGCTGGGACCTGCCGCGCCCGCCGATCCTCGACGGCCTTCCCGGCGAGGAGCAGCTCAGGACCGACGAGGAGACGCGGCACCGGATCGACGCGCTGCGGGCCGGCATTCCGGCCGACGAGATCGAGCGCACCGACGAGCAACGCGCGCACTGGCTGCTGGCGGCCCTCGTCGACTACCACCGGCGCGAGGACCGGCCGGCGTGGTGGCGCTGGTTCGACCTCCGGGACAAGACGCCCGACGAGCTCGTCGAGGCGCCGGATGCCCTCGGACGGCTCGAGTACGTCCGCGACGTCGAGCAGCGCAAGCAGAGCGTCATCCGCCGCTACGCCTTCCCGCCGCAGGACCACAAGTTCCACGCGGGCAGCCACGCCGACGACCCGTGGGCGCGCGACGAGCCGAATGAGGCGGGCAGCACGGCCGACGACGCGGGCACGGTGATCATGGTGGACGACCTCGCGGGCACGATCGACATCCTGCGCGGACCGTCGAAGCTGGACCGGCACCCGCGCGCTCTGATCGAGCCGCGGCCGATCTTCAACACGTCGCTGCGGCAGGGCCTCGCCCGGCTTGCTGACGACGTGATCGCCCGCGGAATCGACGCGTCGGGCCCGTACCGGGCGGCCCGGGACCTCCTCCTCCGCCTGCCACCGCGAGTGGCAGAACGACCGATCGGTGCCGACCTCCGGTCGCAAGACGAGGATCTGCTGGAGGCGACACTTCGTGCTGCGATCGCGCTCGACGACGGCGTCCTCCCGATCCAGGGACCACCGGGGACCGGCAAGACGTGGACGGGGGCACGGATCGTGCTGGCCCGGCTGCGCGAGCGGGGCGGGCCGATCGGGGTCACCGCCCAGTCACACCGGGCGATCGCGAACTTCCTCGACGCGCTCGTCGCGGCCGCGGCCGAGACCGGCGAGCACATCCGGGTCATCCAACGCTGCGACGCTGACGACGAGATCGTGCCGGTCCCCGGGGTCGAGCAGGCGTCGAACGACCGGGTGCGGGATGCCACCGCTGCCGGCGAGGTGGACGTCGTCGGCGGAAAGGCCTGGCTCTTCGCCCGCGAGGAGCTCCAGGGCGTCTTCGATCTGCTTGTCGTCGACGAAGCAGGGCAGTACGCGCTCGCGAACCTCGCGGCTATCTCCGGCGCGGCGCGCTCGATCGTCCTGCTCGGCGACCCGAACCAGCTGGCCCAGGTGACCCAGGGGATCCACCCGGACGGCGCCGGCGCGTCCGCGCTCGGTCACGTCCTCGGGTCGGCCGGCACGATCCCGCCCGACCGCGGCATCTTCCTCGACCGGACGTTCCGCCTTCACCCGGCGGTCAACGCGTTCGTCTCGGAGGCCTTCTACGAGGCCAGGCTCGGCACCGCGTCCGGCACGGAGCGCCAGGCGGTCGCGCCCGCCGCCGGCGACTCGAGACTGGCCGGAGCCGGCGTCCGCTGGTGGCCGATCACGCACGGCGGGAACGCGCAGCGCTCACCGCAAGAGGCCGACGCCGTCGCCGATATCGTCGCGGCGCTCCTCGAGACGACCTGGACGACACGCGACGGCGACGAGCGGCTGCTCACGCCCGAGGACCTGCTCGTCGTCGCCCCGTACAACGCCCACGTCGCGACCGTCCGCGGAGCGCTCGAGCGGCGGCTCGGGCGCGAGCCGGCGCGTCGCGTCGGGACCGTCGATAAGTTCCAGGGCCGGGAGGGGGCGGTGGCGATCTACACGATGTCGGCCTCGTCCGCCGAGGAGGCTCCGCGCGGCATCGAGTTCCTCTACGAGCGGAACCGGCTCAACGTCGCGGTCTCGCGGGCCCGGGCGCTGGCCATCGTCGTCGCCAGTCCCGAGCTGCTCCGGGTCGCCTGCCGGACGCCGGAGCAGATGCGGCGGGTCAATGCGCTCTGCCGGTTCGTCGAGTTCGCAGAGGAAGAGCAGCTCGCGGCCGCGCTCAGCCCGACGACGGCTCCGTGAGCGCTGCGACGAGCGCCCGAGCGGCCGGCTGGGGCACGGCGATCCGCGCCGACGGGTTCGTCCAGAGCGTCGCGAGGAGCGGGGCCTCGGCCCGAACCACGACCGCGGCGAGGCGGAGAAACCGCTCGTAGAACGCGCGCGGCGTCGTGACGCCGAGCCGTCCGAGGACCGACGCGTCTCGCGCGTCGACCGCCTGCCGGAGCGACCGGATCGCGACGCCGACGTCGAGGCCGGCGACCTCATCGCTTCCGACGTCGATCACGAGGACGTTGGCGACGCTCGGCGGCAGCTGTCGGAGCTTGCCGGCTACCGTGCGGCCGAGATCGACCACCTCCGGTCGCGGACGCGGACGCGTCACCTCGACGTTGAAGGCCGGCCGTCCCCGGAACGTCACGCCGAAATCCGGTCCGAGGCGGCCGGACCCGTACGGCTCGTAGGTGATCTCGAAGCGACGATCGGCGAGCAGTCGTTCCGCGAGGGCGAGCTCCGCCCGGACGTCGCGCAGCCCCTCCGCGTCGCCTGCAGAACGGACCTTCCGTCGGATCTTGTCGCGGTGACGCTCCGCGAACGCCCGAAACCGCGGCTCCGCCAGCCAGGCGACGAGGTCGTCGCGCAAGGCGACGTCGACCGGGGCGCCGGCGACGAGGTGATCGGCGAGCCGGACGGCCGATTCGGCTAGAACTGCTGCTCCTCGGCCAACCCCGCGAGGTATTCCTCGCGCTGCTCGCGGTGGTACTCGGGGACGGGCGCGTCCCACCAGCCGGTCTTGTCCGGCCCGGCCATCGTGAGGTCGCGGTCGACGCGGACGTGGACGAGTGACGGGCCGCCCGACGCCAGGGCACGGGCGACGGCGTCGCAGACCTCGTCCGGGCGCTCGACGTAGGCCGAATGGAGCCCGAACGCCCTGCCGATCGCCGCGTAGTCGGGCCGATAGACGTCGCCGTCCGGCAGGAGGAAGTCCGTTGCCGCGGTTCGGCCCATGAAGTGGTCCTGGCCGCCCTTGATGCTGATCCAGCCCGAGTTGTCGAGGACGACCATGCAGACCGGCGTGTTGGCCATGGCCGCCGCCGCCAGCTCCTGCATCGTCTGCAGGAACGAGCCGTCGCCGCCGATCGCGACCACCTGCCGGTCGGGCGCCGCGAGCTGGCAGCCGATCGCCGCGGGCAGCTCGAAGCCCATCGTCGAGAAGCCACCGGACGTGATGTGCGTCCGCGGATGACGCGTCACCCAGCGCTGCTTGACCATGCCCTGCGGCAGGCCGGCCCCGGTGACGACGATCGCGTCGTCGCGGGTCGCCCGCTGGATCTCGCGGACGGCCCTGGCCATCGTCATCGGCTCGGCGTCCGAGCCCGACTTTTCCTCGACCTGCTCGAACCAGGCCCTCCTGCGACGAGCGATCTCCTCCACGTAGGCGTCGCGGCCCGCGGCGCCGGTGTCGCGCCCGAGAGCAGTGAGGAGGTCCTCCAGACCGGCCTTCGCGTCACCCAGGAGCGGCACGGCCACCGGATAGTTCTTGCCGATCTCGCGCTCGTCGATGTCGAGCTGGATCAGCTTCGCCGGCGGGATCGAGAACGTGACGCCCTTCCGATACGACGACGCGCTCCAGTCCGTGAAGCGCATCCCGACCGCGAACACGACGTCGGCCGAGGCCGCGAGCTCGTTGCCGCAGGTCGAGGCCGTGTCCCCGATCGTCTGCGCCGCCAGCTCGTGGGTCTCGTCGATCGCGCCCTTGCCGTTCCAGGTCGTGACGACCGGCGCCCGGAGTGCCTCCGCGAGACGCGTCAGCTCGGTCGAGGCGTCGGCGAGGATGACGCCGCCGCCGGCGACGATGACCGGCCGCGTCGCGCCGCGCAGGAGCGCCGCCGCCCGCTCGACGAAGTCCGCCGGCGGTCGGACACGTCCCGCGGCCTCGCGCTCGGTCGGCACGGGGACCCGCACCTCGGCCGATTCGGCCTGGATGTCCATCGGGAAGTCGAGCAGGACAGGGCCGGGGCGGCCGGTCGTCATCAGGTTCCAGGCCCGCTGGACGACCCACGGCACCTCGTCGACCCGCGACGGCTGGAACCACTGCTTGGTGATCGGCTCGAAGATCCGCGGGTTCTCGGCCGACTGGCGCCGCTCCATCTCCTGGAAGAGCCCGTGCCCGCGCATGTAGGTGTGAGCGGAGCCGGTCACCAGCATGACTGCGGTCGAATCGGACATCGCTGTCGCCATCCCGACGACGGTGTTGGTCTGGCCCGGCCCGATCGAGGTGAAGGCCATCATCGGCCGGCCGCTCACCCGGTAGTAGCCGTCGGCAAGGTGCACCGCCGATTGCTCGTGCATGACCTGGATCGTCCGGATCTCGTCACGTCGATCGAGGAGCGCGTCGACCACCGTCCACGACCCGTGCCCCGGAATGCCGGCGGCGTAGGGCACGCCCTGGCGGACCAGGTACTCGACGAGGATCTGGGCACCGGACAGGCGGCGAGGCGCGGACGGGTCGTCGGGCATCCGAATCGGAACCTCCGGGGGGACGCGGCGGGCCCGACTATTATCGTCCGCGATGGACGTCGCGACGCTCACCCCGCTCGAAAAGACGGTCCGCACGACCCCGACGGATCTCTGGAACGACTCCTGCTCCGTCCCGGAGCTCGAGTATGCGATTCGCTACGGGGCGACCGGCGCGACGGCCAACCCGACGATCGTCCACGACGTCTGGAAGCAGGACCCGAAGCGCTGGGGCGGCCGGGTTCGCGAGCTCGCGGACGTCCACCCCGCCTGGACCGAGATCGATCTCGCCTGGGCGATCGTGGGCGAGATGTCGGCCGAGGGCGCGAAGCTGCTCGAACCCGTGTTCGTCGAGCACGGCGGCCGGAAGGGCCGGCTCTCGGTCCAGACGAACCCGATCTTCTGGCGCACCCACGACGCGATGGTCGAGCAGGCCGTCGGCTTCACCGAGCTCGCCCCGAACATCATCGTGAAGTTCCCGGCGACCTTGGTCGGCGTCCCGGCGATGGAGGACGCGACCTACCGCGGCGTGAACGTCAACGCCACGGTCTCGTTCAGCGTCGCCCAGGCCGTCGCCGCCGGCGAAGCGGTCGAACGGGGCCTGAAGCGGCGCGAGGCCGAGGGCCTCGACGTCGATTCGATGGGCCCGGTGATCACCGTGATGATGGGCCGCATCGAGGATTGGCTTCGAGTGCTCGAGGCCCGCGACGACATCGCAGCGGATCCCGAGGCAATTCCGTGGTCGGGTGTCGCCGTCATGAAGCGCGCGGCAGAGGAGTTCGCGCGCCGCGGCCTGCGGGCGAAACCGCTCGGCGCGGCGATCCGGCACCGCCTCCACTGGACCGAGCTCGTCGGCGGCGACGTCGTCCTGTCGTTCCCGCACGCGTGGTGGAAGCGGTTCCAGGCGTCGGGGATTGACCCCGTGCCGCGGTTCGATGCGCCCGTCGAGCGGCGCTACCTCGACGAGCTGCGACGGCGCTTCCCCGACTTCGAGCGGGCCTACGAGCCCGACGGGATGACGCCCGACGAATTCGACACGTTCGGGCCGTCGGTCCGCACGCTCCGCTCGTTCATCGCCAGCTACCACGACCTCCTCCACGCCGTGACCGAGGTCGTCCTG
>DASXWX010000233.1:0-1682 GCA_036503395.1 Candidatus Limnocylindrales bacterium | reverse complement strand
CAGAAGTGCTTCGCGACCACCCGGGCATCCGGGGCGAGCGGCGCGGTCTCGCCGGCCAGGGCCGCCAGCGTCCGGTCGAGCGACTCGCGATCGGCGTAGGGCGGATCGAGGACGACGACGTCGAAGGCGTCGGTCGCCGAGCCGAGGTAACGAAGGACGTCGGACCGCACGACTTCGCCCCGATCCGCCAGGCGGGTCGCTTCGAGGTTGGCCCGGATGGCGGCCGCCGCGCGCGCGTCATGCTCGACGAACACCGCCCGGGCCGAGCCGCGCGAGAGGGCCTCGATCCCCGCGGCACCGCTCCCCGCGAACAGGTCCAGGACGAGGGCGCCGCGCAGGTCCGGCTCGAGGATGGCGAACAGCGTCTGCTTGACCCGGTCGGCGAGCGGTCGCGTCCCCGGTCCCGGCCCGGCAAGCCGGATGCCGCGCGCCGACCCGGCGATCACGCGTCCGGCGTCAGCCATGGGCCCTCGGACCGCGCCTCGCCGTCACACGCCCGCCGCGACCTCGCCCGCCCAGAGGCCGCGCAGCCAGCCGGCTCGCAGCTCGTGGTCGAGCGCGGCCTCGGCCGGCGAAAGCCGGCCCGCGTCGTCGAGCAACGACTCGGCGTCCCGACGCGCCCGGACGGCCAGCTCGCGATCCGCCTCACGGGCCAGCGAGGCGACCCGTAGCGACGGCAGCCCGCTCTGGTCGAAACCGAGCACGTTGCCCTCGCGCCGGATCTCCCAGTCCTGCTCGGCGAGCTCGAAGCCGTCCGTCGTCCGGGCGAGCGCGACGAGCCTCGCCTGCTCCGTCGTCTCGGGCGAGCGCCTGCCCAGGACCAGCTCGTTCCAGGCCGCCGTCGTCGGCGCCGCCTCGGACACGAGCGCCGCGTACGACTGGGCCTCACCGCGCCCGACACGACCGCGGAGCTGATGGAGCTGGGCCAGCCCGAACCGCTCGGCGGCCTCGACCACCATCACCGTCGCCCGCGGCACGTCGACACCGACCTCCAGGACGGTCGTCCCGACCAGGACGTCGAGGTCGCCGTCCCGGAGTCGCCCGACGGCCTCGTCGCGTTCGGTCGCCTTCATCCGCCCGTGAACGAGCCCGACTCGCAGGTCCGGCAGGAGCCGGGTCAGGCGTTCGGCTTCGGTCGTTGCGGCCACCGACCCGTCGTCCTCGGACTCGTCGATCGCCGGCACGACGACGAAGGTCGCGTGGCCGTCGGCCGCCTCGCGCCGCACGAATGCCCAGAGCTCGTCGGTGTCCGACGGGGGGCGGATACCCGTCCGGACCCTCAGGCGTCCCTCGGGCGGCGTCCGGAGGTTCGAGACGTCGAGGTCCGCGTACAGGACCTGGCCGAGCGTCCGCGGGATCGGGGTCGCGGTCATGAGCAGGACATGCGGCGACGCGTCGGCCTTGGCCTCGAGCTGTGCCCGCTGCTCGACGCCGAAGCGATGCTGCTCGTCGATGACGACCAGCCCGAGCCGGGAGAACACGACCCGCTCCGACATGAGCGCGTGGGTTCCGACCACGACGGCCGCCTGCCCGGACGCGATGTGGTCGAGGGCCTTGCGCGTCCCCTGCCCGCTGAGCGAGCCGGTGAGAAGCGTCACCGGGATTCCGGACCCTTCGAGGAGCACCCCGACCGTCGCCGCGTGCTGCCGGGCGAGGAGATCGGTCGGAGCGAGCAATGCGCC
>DASXWX010000232.1:0-7315 GCA_036503395.1 Candidatus Limnocylindrales bacterium | reverse complement strand
TGCGGATCGTCGGTCTGAACCCATATTTCGCCAACCGCTATCCGCACGAGTTCAGCGGCGGCCAGCGCCAGCGCATCGGCATCGCGCGGGCGCTGGCGGTCGAGCCGAAGTTCATCGTCTGCGACGAGCCGATCTCGGCGCTCGACGTCTCCATCCGCGCCCAGATCATCAACCTGCTGGAGGACTTGCAAGCGCAGTTCGGCCTTACCTACCTGTTCATCGCCCACGACCTCTCGGTCGTCCGGCACATCAGCGACCGGATCGCGGTCATGTACCTCGGCCGGATCGTGGAGCTCGCGCCCTCCCGCGAGCTCAACGTCGCACCGCTCCACCCCTACACGGTCGCGCTCCTGTCGGCGATCCCGATCCCGGATCCCGCGATCGAGTCCCGGCGGCGCCGGATCATCCTCCGCGGCGATGTCCCGTCGCCGGTCGCGCCGCCGTCGGGCTGTCGCTTCCACACGCGCTGCTGGCTCCGCGAGCGGCTCGGCAATCCCGAGCGCTGCGAGACCGAGGACCCGGCGTTGCGCGAGCTCGCGTCCGGGCACGTGGTCGCGTGCCACTTCGCCGAGGAGGTCGCGGGCTCGGCCGAGCAGCTCCAGGCGACCGGGGCCGTCGGCGGAGCGAAGCCGACCGCCGGTGGGGTTCCGCCGGGCGGTGGGCCAGTCCCGGACAGCGTGCCTGGGACGACGAGCTCCACGGACGAGGTCCTGGCGGCCCCGACCGCGCCGCCGGGTGGCGTCTCGCCGCTGGCCGCGCCGATCCCGCCAGAGGAGCCGCAGCGCCG
The DNA here is from genome assembly GCA_036503395.1 of Candidatus Limnocylindrales bacterium. GTDB lineage: Bacteria > Chloroflexota > Limnocylindria > Limnocylindrales > CSP1-4 > DASSHA01. Next base: position 6,528 of record DASXWX010000232.1, on the reverse strand, counting down.
GCAGTAGCTCGCCAGCGGCCGCGCTCGGCCGCTTCGCACCCCGATCTCGGTCCCGCGCCGCCCGTCCCTCGCGCCTTGGCGCCCCCCATTTCGCCTCGCGCCGCCCGTCCCTCGCGCCTAGGCGTCCCCGATGTCCACTCCATGAACATCCCCAGGGCAACGGGCGCGACAAGCGCGTTGTGCACCTCGGCGCCGTCGCTTTCGGCCGCGACCCCGACACCCTCACGCTCGCCCGGTGCCTCCCCCGCTCAGCGCAATCGAGCTAATCGCCAGGTAAGTGCTCGGGATGACCATGCAGTGGTCGTGCCGAAGGTCAAGCGCGCACGATTGGCCCTCGAGGCCGAGCGTCGCAACGCCGAACAGCTCGTCCGCCTCGGTCGGGAGGTCTACGAAGCCCGGAAGCGACGGCGCTGGACGCAGCAGCAGCTCGCCGAGCGCGTCGGGCTGACCAGGCCCGTCGTCAGCCGGGTCGAACACGGACTCGGTGGCGGCCACACGCTCGACACGTGGCAGCGGATCGGGCTCGCCCTCGATCGGCCGCTTCGGGTCGAGCTGGCTCGGGACCGCCTCGAGGGTCCTGCGGACGCCGGCCACCTCGCGATCCAGGAGGTCGTGCTGCGGGTGGGGCGACGCGGCAGCTGGCGGCCGCTCGGGGTCGAGCTGCTGACGAAGCCGTCCGAGCCATGGCGGTCGGCCGACGTCGCCTTCTCGGACCAGCCCCACCGCCTCTTCGTCCTCGTCGAGTGCTGGAACACGATCGGCGACGTCGGGGCGAGCGCCCGGAGCACGAACCGCAAGCTTGCCGAGCTGGCCGAGCTCGCCGTCGCCCGGTTTGGGCCCGACGGGCGAGCGGCGGCCTGCTGGGTCGTCCGGGCGACGCGCCGGAACCGCGCCCTCGTCGGCCGCTACCCGGAGCTCTTCGCGGCGCGCTTCCCGGCGTCGTCGCGCCGCTGGCTGGAGGCGCTCGAGCGCGGCGCGGCCCCGCCCGCCGAGCCGGGCCTCGTCTGGGCCTCGGTCGACGGCAACCGCCTGTTCGCCTGGCGCCGCCGCTGACCCGGCGCGGTGCTCGCGTACGGGGCAATGCGGTCAACCGCTCCGGTAACGCGGCGGCGCGACGCTAGACTCCGGGCGATGGCGGACCTCCGGATCGCGCTCGCCCAGATCGCTCCGCGGCTCGGGCTGTTCGACGAGAACCTCGCGCGTCATCGCGCGCTGATCGCCGAGGCGCGCTCGGCCGGCGCCCGGCTGGTCGTGTTCCCCGAGCTCGGGCTGACCGGCTACCAGCTCCAGGATCTCGCCGCCGACGTCGCCATCCGGCCCGACGACCCCCGTCTGCTCGGGCTCGCGGCGGAGGCACCAGAGCTGTCGGTGGTGGTCTCTTTCGTCGAGGAGTCCGACGACCACCGCCTCTTCATCGCGGCGGCGCTGCTCGAGGGCGGCGACGTCCGACACGTCCACCGCAAGCTCTTCCTGCCGACGTACGGGCTCTTCGACGAGCGTCGCTTCTTCGCCCCCGGTGACGCCCTTCGGGCCACGCCGTCGTCGCTCGGCGTCCCGGTCGGGCTCGCCGTTTGTGAGGACTTCTGGCATCTGCCGGTCCCGCAGCTGCTCGCGCTCGACGGCGCGCACGTCCTCGTCAACGTCTCGTCGTCGCCCGGGCGCGACCTCGCGGCCACGAACGAGAGCGGCCTCGGCACGGCGACGTCGTGGTGGACCCTGATGTCGGCCTACGCCCAGCTGACGACGAGCCTCGTGGTCTTCTGCAACCGGGTCGGCGTCGACGAGTCGATCAGCTTCTGGGGCGGGTCCGAGGTCGTCGACCCATCCGGCCACGTCGTCTTCCGGGCACCGCTGTTCGACGAGGGCCTGTTCACGGTCGACGTCGCCCTCGCCGACATCCGGCGCGAACGGATCGCGCTGCCGGTCCTGCGCGACGAACGACCTGAGCTCCTCGTTCGGGAGCTCGAGCGGATCGTCGGCGAGCGAGCGGGCCTCGTGGAGGACGCGTCGGCCGGGCCTGCTGACGACCGTCAAACCGGCGAGCACGCCGACCTCGGGCTGCCGGTGTCGACGCCGCGATGAGCGTCGTCGAGCACCGCGAGCTCGGGTTCGAGCTGCCCAACGAGCTCGCGATCGACACGACGGTCGCTCAGCGCGTGATCGAGGAGTTCATCCGCAACCAACTCCGTCAGGCCGGGTTCGAACGGGCCCTGGTCGGGCTGTCGGGCGGGATCGACTCGGCGCTCGTCGCCTGCCTCGTCGCCGAGGCGATCGGCGCCGACCGCCTCCAGTGCGTGCTGCTGCCGTACCGGACGTCGTCGCCCGATTCGATCGCCGACGCAGAGGCAGTCGTGTCGCTCCTCGGCTGCCGGTCCGAGGTCGTCGACATCAGCCCGATGGTCGACGGCTACTTCGACGGGCCGGGCGGGGCGGAGGCGAGCCGACTCCGGCGCGGCAACTTCATGGCCCGCATGCGGATGGCCGTCCTGTACGACCGGTCCGCGACGTTCGGCGGTCTCGTCGTGGGCACCGGCAACAAGACCGAGCTCCTGATCGGCTACTCCACCCACTACGGCGACAACGCGTCGGCGTTCAACCCGATCGGCGACCTCTACAAGAGCCAGGTCCGCCAGCTCGCGGCGGCCGTCGGCGTGCCCGACGCGATCATTCGCAAGCCGCCCTCCGCGGACCTCTGGCCGGGCCAGACCGACGAGGCCGAGGGCTCGTTCAGCTATCCCGTCCTCGATCGGATCCTCTACTGGCGAATCGACCGCCGCCGGAGCCCGGCCGAGATGGCCGAGCTCGGCTTCGACCCGGCGACCGTCGAGCGGGTCGACCGCCTCGTCGCGGGCAGCGAGTTCAAGCGCCAGGTGCCACCGATCGCGAAGCTCGGCCCGCGGACGGCCGGCGTCGACTACCTCTACCCGCGCCGGCGCCCCGGGGCCGCGAAGTCGTAGCGGTGGCGGCCGACCGCCGGTCCGCGTCGCCCGGCGGCACGCTCTACGTCGTCGCGACGCCCATCGGCAACCTCGGCGACGTCACTCTCCGCGCGCTCGAGGTCCTCGGGTCGGTGCCGCTCGTCGCCGCCGAGGACACCCGCGTCAGCCGCCGGCTCTTCGCGCGATACGAGATCGCGACGCCGCTCGTGAGCTACCACGCTCGCAGCGGGGAGCGTCGCCTCGGGAAGCTGCTCGGGCACCTGCGCGACGGCGGCGACCTCGCGCTGGTCACCGACGCCGGGACGCCGGGCGTGAGCGATCCCGGCGACGAGCTCGTGGCCGCCTGGACGCGCGAGGGCGGGCGGATCGTGCCCGTCCCCGGCGCCTCGGCGGTGCTCGCGGCGATCGCGGCGTCGGGGATCGCGGGCCCGCGCTGGTCGTTCGAGGGCTTCCTGCCCCGGTCGGGGCGCGAGCGGCGGCAGCGGATCGCCCGGATCGGCCACGACGAGCGGGGGACGGTCCTGTTCGAGCGACCGGATCGCCTCGCGGGCACGCTCGCCGAGCTCGCCGAGGCCGCCGGCGGCGAGCGTCCGGCGGCGATCGGCCGCGAGCTGACGAAGGCCCACGAGGAGATCGTCCGGGGCTCGCTCGGGGAGCTCACCGAACGCGCCCGGAGCGGGGGTGTCGTGGCGCGCGGGGAGGCCGTCATCGTCGTCGGCTGGGACGATCGCGTCGGCCCGCCCCAGGCCGCGGTCACGACGCCCACGCTCGAGGCCGCCTGGGCCGAGGTGGAGCGGCGGGTGGCGGCTGGTCAGCCCCGTGGCGTCGCGGCGGCAGCGGTCGCCGCGGAGACCGGGCTGCGACGCCGCGACCTCTACGGCGCCGCCCGCGGGCCGAGCTCGACCCATCGCGATACGCTCGTCGAGTGACAATCGACCGGAGGTGGCCATGGCGACCGTGAGTGTCCGCTACATCGTCGACGACGTGGATGCCGCGATCGCCTTCTACCGCGACCGCCTCGGCTTCGGACTGATCATGCGGCCGAACGAGTTCTTCGCGATGCTCGAGCGGGATGCCCTCCGGCTCGTCCTCAGCGTTCCGGGCGGCGGTCCGGGCGGCGGCCAGGCGATGCCCGACGGAACGCCACCGGAGCCGGGCGGCTGGAACCGCTTCCAGCTCGAGGTCGAAAACCTCGACGAGATCGTCGGCTCGCTTCGCGGCGCCGGCGTCGCCTTCCGCAACGAGATCGTCGTCGGCGTCGGCGGCCGCCAGGTGCTCGTGGAGGACCCGTCCGGGAACCCCGTCGAGCTCTTCGAGCCGACCATCGCGGAGGCCCGCCTTTCGTCCTAGCGGCCGGTTTCGAGCCGACGCATCTCGAGCGTCGGCGACCCGACCGGAGGGGGTCGGTCGGGTCGCCGCGGGACATGCGAGTCAGGCGGCCGCCTCGGCCTCCTCGTCGTCCTCCTCGGCCTCGTCGGTCTCGCCCGCCGCGTCGAGCGGCTCGTCGCCGAGCTTCGCCGCCTGGGCGACGATCGCCTCGGCCGCCTGCTCGGCCTCGTAGTCCTTCTTCTTGCGGCCCGACAGCAGCTCGACCTGGGCCGCGACGATCTCGGTCTTCCAGTGCCGCTGGCCACGGTCGTCGTCCCACGTCCGCGTCTGGATCCGGCCCTCGACCGCGACCTGCTGGCCCTTGCCGAGGTAGCGGCCGCAGATGTCGGCGAGCTTGTCCCAGGCGACGATCGAATGGAACTCGGCCTTCTCCTTGCCATTGCCGGCGTACTCGTTGGTCGCGACGCTGAACTGGCAGACGCTCTTGCCCGAGGCGAGCACGCGGAGCTCGGGGTCGCGAGTGAGACGCCCGGTGATGAGGACCCTGTTCACGGTCCGTTCGTCCTTTCCGGCCGCCGGCGGCGCCGACGAGCCTGTGGTTGCCGGCACGACGACCGGCGTCGAGGAAGCTGCCGGCCTCGGCGGGACCCTTGGGACCTGCTTCGGCGGAGGGCGGGTTCGCCAGGCGGACGGCGAGGCCGGCGTGATGGGCGGCGGGCGATGCGAACCCTACGCGGCCGCCCTCATCCCACCGTTACGCGCCGCTCGACGGGAGCGCATCGACCGCTTATCGCGCGGGATGTACCCGCGAACGCGGAGGCGCGCGAACGCGGAGGCGCGCGACCCGGCGGTCAGCCGGCGGCGCTCTCCCCGACGGCACCGTCCGTTCGGGCGCGGCGTCGCCGGACCGCCGAGCGGAAGGGAGCGGGGTCCGGCGGCTCGACGATCGTCGGCTCCGGGTCCGGGAACGCGGCGGGGCTTGGTCGTCGGATGATCCCGTCGATCGGCGGCAGGGCGCCGTCGGGCTGGGGCGGCGCGTCGGCATAGAGCTCGCAGAAGAGGTTGACGAGCTCGGGGTCGAACTGGGTGCCGGCATTGCGTCGGAGCTCGGCGATCGCGGCGGGATGGCTCAACGCCCGTTTGTAGGGCCGGTCGTGGGTCATCGCCTCGTAGGCGTCGGCGATCGCGACGATCCGTGATCCGAGCGGGATGTCGCGGCCGCGGAGCCCGAACGGGTAGCCGTGGCCGGAGTAGCGCTCGTGGTGGTGGAGGATGATCGGCACGGCCTCGCGGATGAGCGTCGCCTGCTCGAGGATGAGCTGAGCGATCCGCGGATGCTGGACGACCGTCCGCCACTCGGCCGACGTGAGCGAGGCCGGTTTCTGGAGGATCTCCTCGGGCACGGCGACCTTGCCGATGTCATGGAGGACGGCGGCGAGCCGGATCCGCTCCACCTCCTGGTCCGGCAGGTCGAGCTGGCTCGCCATCGCCACGACCATCGACGTGACCGTCGGCGACGGCCGGCCGCGGTGGTGGGGGAGGGGCGCGATGACCGCGGTCAGGGCAGCCTCGGCGGCGTCGCGGGCGGCCCGGCCGATCTCGGTGGCCCGGGCCCGGCCGTAGGGCGAGATCGGCGCCCGCGGGACCCGGGCGTCCTCGTCCGGTTCGGCGAAGACGTAGGTCTGGTTCCGGCCGAGCGCCTTGGCCGAGTACATCGCCGCGTCGGCGTCACGGACGAGCGCCTCCACCCGGAGCAGCCGGCCGAACCCGCCGGCGACACCGATCGAGATCGTGGTCGTCAGCGCCGGGTTGCCTTCGACGGCGAACCGGAGGCGACCGACGAGGTGGCGCAGCTTCTCGCACAGGGCCGAGGCCTCCTCGACATTCGTCTCAGGCAGCAGCAGGAGGAACTCCTCGCCGCCGTAGCGACCGATCATGTCGTTCTGGCGGAGGTTCGCCTGGACCGCCTGGGCGATGCCGCGCAGGACGATGTCGCCGGCGGCATGGCCGTAGGTGTCGTTGACCTGCTTGAAGTGGTCGATGTCGACGAAGGCGAGGCTGAAGGGCCGGTTGTAGCGGTTCGCGCGCTCGACCTCGGCCCAGAGGGCGCCGATCAGCGTCTGCCGGTTCGCGACGCCGGTCAGCCGATCGACCGTTGCGGATTCGCGCGTCGTCGAGAGCTGCTGGGCGAGGTCCGAGACCGCGCGGGCGAGGCGGCCCTCGATGCCGTGCCTGGCGGCGGGAACCGCGGCCTCGCGCT
>DASXWX010000231.1:0-2148 GCA_036503395.1 Candidatus Limnocylindrales bacterium | reverse complement strand
GTCCGCGTGTCTCGCCGCGCATAGGGCTCGAAGATCCGTTCGCGCCAGTCCTCGGGGATGCCCGGCCCCTCGTCGGCCACCCCCAGTCGGATCGTGCCCTCGACCAGGTCCGTGTCGATCGTGATCGTCGTGTCGGGCGGCGCGTACTTCACCGCGTTCTCGACGAGGTGCTCGAGGATCTGGCGGAGGCGGGTCGGATCGGCGAGCGCGTGACGGCGCACCGGCACCGAGACCGCAGGATGGTGGCGCTCGAGGATCGGCGCGAGGGAGTCGACGACGAACCCGATCACCTCGCCGACGTCGACCGGCTCGAGCTGGCTGAGCGAGGTGTCGTCGAGCGGGCGGACGGACGCGAGCACCGCATCGACCAGGCGGTCGAGCCGCTCGATCTGCTCGAGGGCGCCCCGGTGCCAGGCGTCGCGCTGGGCACGCCGCTCGGGGTCGCGCGACTCGCGGCCGTCGAGCGACGGCTCGTCGGCGAGGAGATCCGAGTACGCCCGAACGACGGCGAGCGGCGTTCGGAGCTCATGGGTGACGAGCGCGATGAGGTCCGCCCGCGCGGCATCGATGGCGGCGAGCTCCTCGGCCCGCGCCTCGGCCTCCTCCTGGAGCCGAACTCGCTCGACGATGCCGGCGAGGAGATCGCCGATTGCCGAGAGCTGGTCGATGTCCGAGCGGTCGAACTCCCGACGCGCCTCGGTCTGGACGTTGAGGACGCCGACGACCTGGTCGTGCCAGAGCAGCGGCACGGAGAGCATCGAGCAGACGAACCGACGCTGGTCGAGACCGCGGACCCACAGGAAGCGCGAGTCGTCGCGAACGTCGGCGATGACGGTCGGGGTGCGGGCAGCGGCAACGTGGCCGGTGACGCCCTCGCCGAACGGGACCCGGGCTCGCCCGATCTGGTACCGGTCGAGGCCGTTCGTCGCGGCCAGCGTCAGATGGACGCCGTCGCGGTCGAGCAGGTAGAGCGAGCTGACGTCGGCCCCGAGTGCGTCACGGGTGCCGTCGACAACGGTCTCGAGCAGCTCCTCCCACGTCCGGGCGGTCGTGGCGAGCCGGGCGACATGCTCGAGGAAGCGAAGCCGCTCGAACTCCGACCGACGGACAGGCCCATCAGGTGCGCGTGTGTCGGTTGGCGTGGAGGGTGCCACTCCCCGATCTTACGGGCGGTCTGCTACTCCGCCACCGGATCGCGCCGGCGCCCCGGCCGGATGTCGAGATCCACGAGGCGGCCGGCGAGTGGCGCGAGGGCGATCCGGACGAGGCCGCGCGGGAGCGTGTCGCGGAGGGCCAGCGCGAGCGTCGCAACCTCGACTGTCCGAAGCGCCGGCAGGACGTCCCGCGACGTCGGGTCGACGTCGCGATAGCGGTGGAGCGCGGCGGTCAGCAGCAGCTTCGTCCGGCGGTGGGTCTCTGCTGTGCCGGGATCGACGCTCGACAGCGCGCGGATCCGGCGGAGGGTCTCACCGAGGACGTCCAGCGCCGCGGTGCCGCTCCCGTCGACCTCGTCGTTGAGCGAGTGCCAGGCCGGCGCGTCGAGTGCCCGGGCCCAGGCCACGAGCGACAGCACGTCGTCCTCGTTCGGGAGGCGAGCGGCCGGCAGGACCGAGCCATCCGGCCACGGGCCGGCACCGGCTCCGGACCGGTCCCACGCCTCGCGCAGAGTCGCGACGAGCGGGGCGTCGAGCGTGTCGCTCGCGGCGAGCGCGAGCGCCGCCGCGCGCGCCGCCTCGGCCGCTCCGGCGACGACGTCCAGTCGCGGTTCGGCATGGGCGAGGGCACGCCGGAGGAGGGCATGGCCGGGCGCCTCGAGCGCGGCCCGCCAGGCGCCGTATTCGACCGCGACGGCCGCTCCCTCGAGTGCCGGCAGATCCGCGAGCGGCGGGGGGGCCGCGTCGTCCATCCGTCCGGGGTTGGACTCGCCGAGGGCGCGATGGACGGCACGCCGGTACGCGGCGCGTGCGGCGAGTCGGTGGCCGACCATGACCGCCGTCTCGTACCGGCTTCGGTCCGCGTGCCAGGCGTCGTCGAGGGCGACGTAGGCGTCCGGAGCGAGCCCGATACACAGCTCGACGAGCTGTGCCGGGTCCATGGCAGCGGCGGTCCTGCGACGAGCCGATGACGTCACGGGCGACATCGTGGAGC
>DASXWX010000230.1:0-1929 GCA_036503395.1 Candidatus Limnocylindrales bacterium | reverse complement strand
TCGAGCGCGAGGCGGACCTGCTGGTGCTCCCGCTCGCCTATCGCACCCGGTTCGGAGGAGATTTCGCGATCGGACGCACGATCCCCTACGCGCTCAAGAACGCGCCGATGGCCGTCTGGGTCGTGCGCGAGCCGATGTCGGAGGAGGTGGCATGAAGGTCGTGGTCGTCGGCTGCGGCCGGGTCGGCGCACTCGTCGCGGAGAATCTCGACGCCGACGGGCACGACGTCCTCGTGGTCGACATCGACACGGAGGCGTTCGAGCGGCTCCCCGCGGCGTTCGGCGGCCGGACGATCCGCGGCGACGGCACGGACGAGGACGTCCTGCGCAACGCCGGCGCGACCGACGCCGACTTCTTCCTCGCGGTCACCGAGGGCGACAACCGCAACGTCATCGCGGCCCAGCTCGCGGCCGAGGTGCTCGGCGCGAGGCGGGTGGTGGCCAAGGTCAACGATCCCCTCCGAGCGGCGGCCTACGCCGAGCTCGGGATCGCGACGCTGTGCCGGACGAACCTCATGGCCGACGCGGTCCATGCGTATCTGGACATGCCTCGGCGGTACGAGGACGGCGTCGAGGTCCCACGCGGGCATCATCCGGGCGGCGAACACCACGAGGCGCCGGGGGCCCTCGGCGAAGGCATCGCGGTCCCGGCCACGGAGGAAGGCTGATGTTCGTCATCGTGGTCGGCGGCGGCAAGGTGGGCTACTACCTCACCAAGGAGCTCGTCGGCAGCGGCCACGAGGTCGTCCTGATGGAGAAGGACGCCGCTCGCGCCGCCCAGATCGCCGACGAGATCGGATCGATCGTGATCCCGCACGACGGCTGCGAGGGCCGCTACCTCGCCGAGGCCGGGAGCAACCGGGCCGACGTCGTCGCGGCGGTGACCGGCGACGACGAGGACAATCTCGTCATCTGCCAGATGGCCAAGCACCACTTCGACGTGCCGCGGACGATCGCCCGCGTCAACAACCCTCGAAACGAGGAGCTCTTCCGCCACCTCGGCGTCGACGAGATCATCAGCCCGACGAGGATGGTCCTCGGCTCGATCGAGCAGGACATCCCCGTCCACGAGCTGCTCCACCTCGCCGCGCTCGGCGACTCCGACCTCGAGATCATCGAGGCCCGCCTCGAGGGCGGCTCGCCTGCCGTTGGTCGTGCCCCTCGCGACCTCGACATGCCGCCGGAATGCTCGCTGTTCGCGGTGGTCCGCGACGGCCAGGCGACCCCGCTCCGGCCCGACACGGTCCTGCGTGAGGGCGACAAGGTCATCGCGATCGGCAAGAACGAGTGCGAGGCCCGGCTCAAGGAGCAGCTGATCGGAGCGACGCCCGACGAGCCCGTCGGGACGACTCCGCCAGAATCGACGCCCGCGAGGTAGGCGACGACCACTGTCCCCTCGCCCGACATCGCCCCGGCTTCGGGGACCAGGCCACCCCGGGCGGTGGACGCCGTCGAGGATGGCCCGCCCGAAGCCGCCGTCAGCCCCGTCCCGCTCCCGGCGCCGACTCTCGTCGGGCCCCGCGGCGCGATCCGCCGGAGCCTGCTCATCTGGGGCTGGGGGCAGCTCGCGACCGGAGATCGCCGGGGTTGGCTCCTCGCCCCGCTCGAGGCGGCGGCACTCGCGGCGATCTGGTTCATCGCGCTGCCCTACGCGTCGGGAACGGCCGCCGGGATCGTGTTCGTGGCCATCGCCGCATTCGTCGCGCTCTGGGCCGCCCAGGCCCTCCACGCCGAGCGCCGCGCTCGCCGGCGACTCGCGCCGTTCGTGGCGCCCGGGTCGGTGCCGCACGGTGCCGCCGTCGAGCTGCTCTGGCTGGCACCGATCGTCGTCGCGGGCGGGACCGCGTTCTGGGCGATGGCCGGCGCCGGCGGGTCGCCGGACGACGTCGTCGCCGAGTACGTCGCCACGTGGCGAGCGGACCAGGCTGCC
>DASXWX010000229.1:0-15143 GCA_036503395.1 Candidatus Limnocylindrales bacterium | reverse complement strand
GAAGCTGCCCGCATCGGAACCCGCGGCCACGGTCGACGCCTTGGAGATCCGGTTCCAGCGGCTTGACCAGACCGGCGGGGACACGATCGTCCCGCTGCGAGCGGTGCCCCAGAAGCCCGGAACGTGGGTCGCGACCGGCGGCGTTCTGCCGGCCGACAGCCGTTGGAGCGCGACGGTGGTCGCCTCGGCGGCGGGCGCCGAGGCGGCCCGTTCGACCTTCGACTTCGCGGTCGGCGACGCGACGATCACCGACGGCCGGGCGACCCTGCCGATCGATCCGGCCCTGGCGCTCGCCGCGGTCCTGCTCGTCGGCTCCCTCGTCGGACTCGCCTTCGCCGTCGCTGGCGGCGTCCTGCCGCTCGTCGAACCGACGGCCGGCCGGCGGGCGCTGCTAGGCGGCGGCATTGTCGGCGTGGTCCTCGCGGTCGTCCTCACGTTCGGAAGCATCGGCCGATGACGACGCTTATCGTCTTTCCGCCGCCCCTCACACCCGAGCTCATCTTCGGGCTCGAGGCGGTCGCTCTCGCCGTCGTCCTATGGCTTGCGATGCCGTGGCTCATGCGCCGACGGCCGGGGGCCGTGGCCTACCTCGCGATCGGCCGGACGATCGTCCTCGTTGTCGGCGTCGTCCTCGTCGTTGCGGCGTTCCTCGGCGAGCAGACGCCTTACTCGGAGGTGAAGAACCCGGTTCCGGACACCGTGACCTCGGTCGCCACGGGCCAGTCCCTCTACGTCGCGAACTGCGCGGCATGCCACGGGGCCGACGGGTTGGGGGGAGGACCCGCGGCCGGGACGACCCAGGTCCGCCCCGCGGACCTCCGGTCAGGCCACCTCAACAGCCACACCGACGGCGACATCTTCTACTGGATCTCGAACGGCCTGCCGGGCGGGATGCCGGCGTGGGCACAGCGCGGTCTCTCCGACACAGACCGCTGGGACCTCGTGAACTACCTGCGCTCCATCAACGGGCGCGGACCGACCCCGCCGCCGGCCTCGAGCGCGTCGCCGACGGCGGCTGCGGCCGGTGGACCGTCCTCAGCCGACGTCGGAGCGCTCCTCGTCGCGCCGGGCCTTGCCCTCCTCTTCGGCGGGTGGTTCGCCGCGGGGATGAGGCGGGCCCGACGGCGGTGAGCGGAGCGGCGTCCGCGCACGGGCGGACGAACGGCCGCTGGCGCCTCGTAAGTGCCGGCGTCATCGTCGTCGTCGGAATCGCGGTCGCGATCGCCTTCCTCGCCGTGAGCCGTCCGACCGCTCGCGGCGTCGTCACCCGCGTCGACACCGTCTCGTTGACGGACGTCCGCGGCTTTGACCTCCGCACCGACGCCGGCGCGACGCTTCACTTCGAGATCGGCCAGCTCGACCTCACGGCCCCGGCGTTCAATGCCCAGCACCTGGTCGTCCACCAGGCCACGGCCCAGCCGGTCATCGTGACCTACGAGGACCGCAACGGATCCCTCGTCGCGGTACGGCTCCTCGATGGCTAAAGGCGTCGTCCCTACCGCCGCTCGTGACCGCCGCGGCCGTGTCGACGCTCCGGGATCGGAAGCGTCCGAGTGCGCGGATCGTTTCAAATGCACGCCGTGGCGACATTAGGAACACACGGACACGCGGGGGCCAGTCGGATCGAGTCGTTTGTTTGACGACAGGGGCTAACCGGCGACGACTCGGGGCGCTCCGCAGCCCACCGTTGTTCCTACTGCTCACGTGGCGTGCGTATGAAGAAAACGGCTCGGGCGACCGCGCCCCGACCCTCAGCCCTCCTCGGGTGTCGGCACCCCGAGGATGTTGAAGCCGCCGTCGACATACAGCGTCTCGCCGGTGACCTGGCGCGACAGGTCCGAGGCGAGGAAGACCGCCGCGCCACCGACGTCGTCGATCGTGATGTTCGAGCGGAGCGGCGTCACGTCGGCGAATGAGCCGTACATCTTCCGGAAGCCGGCGATCCCACTCGCGGCGAGCGTCCGCACGGGACCGGCGCTGATCGCGTTGACCCGAACCCCGTCGGGCCCGAGGTCGGCGGCGAGGTAACGGACCGAGGCCTCGAGGGCCGCCTTCGCGACGCCCATGACGTTGTAGTGGGCGACCACCTTCTCGGCCCCGTAGTAGGTCAGGGTCATGACCGAGGTCCCGGCCCGGAGGAGATGCTGCGCCCGCGCCCCGCGGCAGAGGGCGACGAGCGAGTAGGCCGACACGTCGAGCGCGAGCGCGAAACCCTCGCGCGAGGTGTCGACGAACGCCCCGTCGAGATCCTCGCGCCGGGCGAACGCGAGCGCGTGAACCAGGACGTCCACCGAGTCGTTGCCGGCCGCCCGCCAGCGCTCGAAGACGCGCGCGATGTCGTCGTCCGATTGCACGTCGGCGGGCTCGACGAAGGTCGATCCGATCGAGGTCGCGAGCGGTCGGACTCGCTTCTCGATGAGGCCCTCGATCGAGCTGAATCCGACCTCCGCGCCCTGTTCGCGGAGAGCCCTGGCGACGCCCCAGGCGATCGAGTGGTCGTTGGCCACGCCGAACACGAGCGCGCGCTTGCCGTCGAGCAGTCCCATGCCTCTCCCCGTCTGCCGGGCCGCGGAGCCGGCCCTCTGGGGGCCTCCGACCTCGGCGCTAGACTAGCCGCACTGCTCGCACATCCGAGGCGTCGCGCTGCGCCCCCGACGCCCGAGCCGACGAGGTTGCACACCATGACCACGACCGAGCCGCGACCGCGGCTGAAGATCACCTACGCGACGCTTCGCAACGACAACGACGAGCTCCACGCCCAGTTCGAGGCCGGGGTCGAGAAGGTCCGCGGGATGCTCGGCGAGTACCACCGCAACTTCATCGGTGGGGCCGAGCGGGACGGCGAGGGGGCCTTCGAGAAGCGCTCGCCCGTCGATGGCAGCCTCCTCGGGACGTTCGCGAAGGGAACCAGGGTCGACCTCCAGGACGCGATCGACGCCGCCCGGAAGGCGTTCCCGACGTGGGGCCGCATGCCCTGGCAGGAGCGGATCGCGGCGCTCCGGCGGGTCGCCGACGTGATCAGCGAGCGCCAGATGGAGTTCGGGGCGCTGCTGGCGATGGAGGTCGGCAAGAACCGGCTCGAGGCGCTCGGGGACGTCGAGGAGACGGCCGACCTGATCCGCTGGTCGTGTGACATGGTCGAGCGAAACGAGGGCTTCGACCACCCGATGGGCAACCTCGGCGACGAGACGGTGCACACCCGGTCGGTCCTCAAGCCCTACGGGGTCTGGGGCGTCATCAGCCCGTTCAACTTCCCGTTCGCGCTCTCGGGCGGCCCCGCCGGCGGTGCGCTCGCGGCCGGCAACACGGTGGTCTACAAGCCGTCGTCCGACGCGCCGCTCTCGGGTGTGCTGCTGACGCAGGCGTTCCGCGACGCCGGCGTCCCCGACGGTGTCTTCAACCTGGTGATGGGCCCGGGCGAGAGCGTCGGCGCCGAGATGCAGGAGAACGAGGGCATCGACGGGATCATCTTCACCGGCTCGTTCGAGGTCGGCTTCGGGCTCTACAAGAGCTTCGCCCGGGTCTACCCGAAGCCCGTCATCGTCGAGATGGGCGGCAAGAACCCGGCGATCGTGTCACGCAAGGCCGACCTCGACGAGGCGGCCGAGGGCGTCATGCGGGCCGCCTTCGGCTTCAGCGGCCAGAAGTGCTCGGCGAACAGCCGGGTCTATGTCGAACGGCCGGTGATGGACGACTTCATCCGCATCCTCGTCCAGAAGACCGAGGCCATCACGATCGGCGACCCCGTCAAGCGCGAGAACTGGCTCGGACCGGTTATCAACGCTCGCGCCGTGGCCCGCTACGAGAACGCGGTCGGCGAGGCCCGCACCGACGGACGGCTGGTCATCGGCGGCGAGCGGGTCACGGAGAACGGGCTGGACGACGGCTTCTTCGTCGCCCCGACGGTCGCCACGGATCTGCCGCCCGGACACCGGCTCCTTCGCGACGAGCTGTTCATCCCGTTCACGGTCGTCGCGCCGGTCGATTCGGTCGACGAGGCGCTCGCGCTCTCGAACGACAACGTTCTCGGGCTCACCGCGGGCTTCTACAGCGAGGACCGGACTGAGGTCCAGAAGTTCCTCGATCAGATCGAGGCCGGTGTGGTCTACGTGAACCGACGGGCGGGCGCCACGACCGGTGCCTGGCCGGGCATCCAGCCGTTCGGCGGCTGGAAGGGTTCGACCGCGACCGGCAAGGCCGGCGGCGGCTTCTACTACGTCCAGCAGTTCATGCGCGAGCAGAGCCAGACCGTCGTCGACTGAACCTCGTATACGACCGGGCGGAGCCTCGTGACCGGGCGGCTCCGCTCGATCGGGGCGGCCCCGCTCTACGTCGCGCTCGCCGGTCTCGCGTCGCTGCGGATCCGGCTCGGATCGATCGCGGACCCGCTCGTCGTCGCCTGGGTGTTCCTGATCGCCGCGATCTGGCTGGCGAGCCCGCTCGTGCGCGGCCGCGGCTGGCGGCTCCTGTCGGCGTCCGCGATGGTCGTCATCACATTTCTCGCCCTGTGGGAGGGTGGCTGGTACCTGCTGCCCGCGGCCGCCATCGAGCTCGGGCTCGAGGTCCGCGGCTGGCTGCGTGATCGGGATGAGGCCCGACCATAGGCGGGCCGAGGCGCTCGTGGCGCTGCTCGCGCTCGACGCGGCAGTTCTCGTGGGGCGAGACAACCGACCGGATCCGCGCCGGCGACGGGAGCGAGGCCGGTCGTTTGTCTCGCGGGGCGAGAAACCGGACCGAGATTCTCATGGAGCGAGACAGCCGACCGGATCGTGGCGCCGGGCCGCGGCCGGTCCGGTCGTTTGTGCCGTCGGACGAGAATCGGTCCGCTCGAACGCGCTGGTGAACCCGCTATGCCTCCAGCAGCCGCTCGAGCGAATCGACGATCTCGTCGGCCTCGGACACGTCGAGGCCATCCATCTGCGGCACGGCGATGCACCAGACGCCCGCGGCCTTCGCGGCCGCGACGCCGGTCTCCGAGTCCTCGAGCGCCACCGCCTCCTCGGGACGGACGCCGAGCCGCGCGCAGGCGAGCAGGTAGACGTCGGCGGCGGGCTTCGGATGCTCGACGTCGTCCGCGGTGACGACAGCGTCGAACGCGTCGGCGAGACCGCTCGCGACAAGGGCGTGCTCGACCAGGGCGCGGTCGGTGTTCGAGGCGATCCCGAGCCGGACGCGTCCGCGCAACCGCGCGACCAGCTCCTGAGCGCCCTGCATCGGCGAGATCTGGGTGTATTCCGCCCAGACGAGGCCCATCAGCTGGTCCCGGAGCTCGCCGACGCGATCTGGCGGCCAGCCGATGCGACCCGCGAACCAGCCCACGACCTCGTCAACCGACCGGCCCAGGCTCGCTCGTCGGTCGTCTTCGGTGAGCTCGGTTCCGTGCGCGGCCATGAACCGCCGCTCTGCAGCCTCCCAGGCGCGCTCGCTGTCGAGCAGCAGCCCGTCCATGTCGAAGACGACGGCCCGAAAGCGGCCCGGGAGCACCGAGAGCGCGGGCGGGCGAGACGAGACCGGCGAAGGCGAGACGTCGGGCATCGCCCGAAGTAGAGCACGCCCGCCGATATACTCGATATCCAGCCTGCATAAAACCTATTCACTCGCGACGAAGGAGCCTTCCGTGACCACTGCCGCCTCGCCGATCCGGCCCGCTGCCCGCCCCGTGCCCGATCTCGTCACCGAGATCCCCGGCCCGAAGGCACGGGTCGCGGTCCAGCTCGACGAGGCCTGGACGTCGCCGAGCCTGCCGCGTGCCTACCCGATCGTGGTCGCGCGCGGCGAGGGCTCCACGATCGAGGACGTCGACGGCAACCTCTTCCTCGACTTCGCAGCCGGTATCGCCGTGAACTCCACCGGTCACGGCCATCCCGAGGTCGTGGAGGCCGTCCGCCGCCAGGCCGGCGAGCTGATCCACTACTCGGCGTCGGACTTCTACGTCCCGATCTACGCCGAGCTCTGCCGCGAACTGGCCCGGATCGCGCCGATCGAGGGTCCGGCCCGAGCGTACCTCGGCAACAGCGGCGCCGAGGTCGTCGAGGCGTCGATGAAGCTCGCTCGCCACGCGACCGCCAGGCCGTACATCGTCGCCTTCCTCGGTGGGTTCCACGGCCGCACCTATGGAGCGGTGACGCTGACCGCATCGAAGGCCAAGTACCACGCCGGCTTCGGACCACTGCTGCCCGGTGTCTTCCACGCCCCGTACGGCCATGTCGCCGACCTGCGCTGGTTCGACGAGGTCCTCTTCGACAAGCTGGTCCCGGCCGACGAGGTCGCGGCCGTGCTCGTCGAGCCGATCCAGGGCGAGGGCGGGTATCTCGTTCCCGAGGACGGCTTTCTCGAGCGCCTCCGCGAGCTCACCAGCCGCCACGGGATCCTGCTGATCGCGGACGAGGTCCAATCCGGGGCCGGCCGAACCGGCCGGATGTGGGCGGTCGACCACTGGGACGTCAAGCCCGACATCCTCCTCACGGCAAAGGGAATCGCGTCGGGCATGCCGGTCGCGGGCATGGTCGCCCGGGCGGACCTGCTCGAGTCGTGGACGGCGGGCGCCCATGGCTCGACCTACGGCGGCAACCCCGTCGCCTGCGCCGCGGCGCTGGCGACGATCCGCCTCCTCGAGAACGGCCTGACCGCCAACGCGGCGGTTCGCGGCGAGCAGGCGATGGCCGCACTCCGCGAGGTCATGGCCGAGCATCGGGATGTCGTCGTCGACGTCCGCGGCAAGGGCCTGATGATCGGCGTCGAGTTCGACACGCCGGAGCGTGCCGAGGAGGTCCAGTGGGCCGCCTTCCAGCGCGGCCTCCTCGTCCTCGAGTGCGGCCGCAAGACGATCAGGCTGGCGCCCCCGCTGGTCGTGACCGAGTCCGAGGTCGACACCGGCGTCCGGATCCTCGATCGGGCCATCGCCGACGCGACCGGCCATCCCGGCGAGCTCGCCCGCGAGGCAGCCACGGCCGGCGCGCTCAACGAGCCCGAAGCGGCCGGGTAGGGCGAGCGGCGCGAGCGATCAGCCCGCGCGCATCCCCCGGATACCGCGGAACCGGGTCGCAAGATGCGGCCGGGCTCCGCGTCGGCAGACTGCAACGCCGCACCCGCTAGGGTGGGCGGCGATGCGTCGACAGAGGCCACCGTGAGCGTCGTCCTCGTCGTGAGCCGCCGCGCTGCGACCGAAGGCGGTATCGCCTCGCTCCTCGGTGCCCTCCGGCTCGAGATCGGCAGAGTCGGGTCGACGGCCGAGGCGAGTGGCGACGCATCCGCGCGGGCGATCGCCGTCGGACGCCGCGACGAGCTCGAGCAGGAGCTTCGCGACGCGGACCCGAACGACGTGGTCGTGACCTACGCCACCGACGACAGCGGGGCCTTCGAGGCGGCTCTCGAGCGTTCGATCGCCGCCGGCGGCCGGCAGCTGCTCGTGGTGCCGCTCGCCGTCGCCGTCCAGGAGCCGGCGGCGCCGCCGGCGCGGCTCGACGAGCTCGAGCGTCGCGTGTCGACGGTCCGTGACCGCCATCCGGGCACCGAGGTGGTCTACGTCGGACCACCGTGGGACGACCCGCCAATGCTCGAGGCCGTCATCCGCCTCCTCGGTACCGGCGGCGAGCCGGGAGACACCGAGCTCGTCGCCGAGCTCGTGTCGCGGGCCTTCGACGGCGACTGGGATCGCTACGCGTCGTTCCTCGCGACGCTCCGCTCCGGCCTCCCGGCCGACACCCGGATCGTGGTGCGGGGGAGCGGCGTGCAGGGCGAGAGCTATCGCTCGGGCGAGCCGTTCGATGCTCGCGGTCCGGGCACGAGCGACCTCGATGTCGTCCTCCTCGGCGAGGCGGCGATGGCGCTCTGGCACGCCGACGCGTTCTACCTGCCGAACGTCAACACGCTCCCACTCGACGACGACAACCGCACGGTCGCGCCCGACCTCGAGCCGACGCGGGCGGCGGCCCAGGAGATCGCCCTGCGGCCCGTCGCGATCCAGGCGATGGCGCCGTGGTTCCTCGAGCTCCGCTCGGCTCTCCAGGGCACGCCGTACCTGGTGGTGGACGGTTAGGCGTGCGGCTCCTCAGCTACAACATCCGCTTCGGAGGCCGGCGCCGCCGCGACCTGCTCGCCGACGTCATCGGCCACCTCGAGCCGGACGTCGTGATCCTCCAGGAAGCCACCGAACCCGACGTCGTCGACTGGCTGGCGGAGCGGACGGGGCTGACGAGCGCGGTCCGCCGGCCGGACTGGTCCGTCGCCGCACTGAGTCGGGTGCCCCTGACGGTTCGGGCCTGGCACCAGCCCCGTCCCGGGCGCGGATTCCTCGAGCTCGATAGCCCCGAATCCCCGGTCCGAATCTTCGGTGTCCACCTGACCGCGGGACTGACCGCGCGTGGCGAGCGGATCCGGGTGGCAGAGGCCCAGAAGCTCGTCGCGTTCCTCGGGACGCCGGTCAAGCCGTCGGTGGCGGTCGGCGACTTCAACTCCATCGCGCCCGGGGATCGGATCGTCGTCGCCCACTGGCCACTCTGGATTCGCCTCCTGCTCCGCGTCGATGGCGGCGTCCGGACCGAGGCGATGCGGAGCCTCGCCGACAGCGGCCTGACCGACGTGTTCCGCCGTCTCCATCCGGACGAGCCCGGGTACACACTCCCGGCCCGCGGCCCGAGCGTCCGGCTCGACTACCTGCTCGCCGCCGCGCAGGCAGTTCCGCTGATCCGTGCCTGCTCGCCGGTGAGTGCCGGCGACGTGCCGATCGTCGCTCGTGCCTCCGATCACCTGCCCCTGCTCTCGGTGATCGAGCCGTAGCCTTCGGCATACTCGCGGTCGTGTCGAAGCTCGCCTCCATGCGCGATGCCGTGGCCGAGCTGGTCCGCGACGGCGACACGGTCGCGATCGAGGGCTTCACTCACCTCATCTGCTTCGCGGCGGGCCACGAGATCATCCGACAGGGCCGGCGC
Organism: Candidatus Limnocylindrales bacterium; assembly: GCA_036503395.1. Classification (GTDB taxonomy): domain Bacteria; phylum Chloroflexota; class Limnocylindria; order Limnocylindrales; family CSP1-4; genus DASSHA01. The sequence goes on along the minus strand of DASXWX010000229.1, from coordinate 6,213 downwards.
GACCTGACGCTCGCGCGAATGACGCCCGACCTCCTCTCTGACCAGATGGTGGCGGCCGGCTGCGCCCGCAAGCTGGTCTTCTCGTGGCTCGGCAATCCGGGCGTCGGCTCGCTCCACGCGATCCGCCGCGTGACCGAGGGTGACGCCGCAAGCCTGGAGCTCGAGGAGTACAGCCACTTCGGCATGGTCGCGCGCTACCAGGCCGGCGCCGCGCACCTCCCATTCATGCCGCTGCGGTCCTACTTCGAGACCGACCTGCCCAAGGCGAACCCGCGCATCCGGCCGATCCGCTCGCCGTACGGCGACGAGACCGTCTACGCGGTCCCGCCGCTGAACCCCGACGTGGCGATCGTCCACGCTCAGCGCGCGTCGGCCGAGGGCGACACCCAGGTCTGGGGGCTGCTCGGCTGCCAGAAGGAGGCGGCATTCGCGGCAGAGCGGGTCATCGTCGTCGTCGAGGAGGTCGTGGACGACGCGGTCATCCGGGCCGACCCGAACCGGACCGTCATCCCGGGCCTGATCGTCGACGCCGTCGTGGTCGAGCCGTGGGGCGCGCATCCGTCCTACGTCCAGGGCGCCTACGACCGGGACAACCATTTCTACCTCGACTGGGATCCGATCAGCCGATCCCCGGACGAGACGGAGCGCTGGCTCCGCGAATGGGTCCTCGATCTGCCCGATCGAGCCGCGTACGTCGACAAGCTCGGACCCGAACGGCTGGCCGGGCTCCGGCCGTCCGCGCCCGCGCCGTCCGGATCCGTCGACTACGGCGCCTACGGATGAGGCGCGTGGGCCGGTGAAGCCGAGGGTCAGCGTCATCACGCTTGGTGTCGACGATCTCGAGAGAGCCGTCCGGTTCTACCGCGACGGTCTCGGACTGACGACCGAGGGCATCATCGGGACGGAGTTCGAGCACGGTGCCGTCGCCTTCTTCGAGCTCGACGGCGGCGTCCGGCTGGCGCTCTGGCCACGCGCGAGCATCGCCCACGACACGCGCCTGATCGAGACGGCGTCGAGCCCGACCGACCTCACCCTCGCGCACAACGTGGCGTCGCACGCGGAGGTCGACCACGTCTTCGCCGAGGCCGTCACGGCCGGGGCCGTCGTCGTAAAGCCGCCGGCAGACACCTTCTACGGCGGCTACGCGGGCTACTTCCAGGACACCGACGGCCACGTCTGGGAGATCGCCTGGAACCCTGCCTGGGAGGAGGCGTGACGGCGAAAGACCTCGGCTTCTCGAAGACCGAGATGATGATCGTGGCCGCCGCGCGGGAGCTCGCCGGCCAGCGCGTCTGCTTCGTCGGGGTGGGGCTTCCGAACATCGCCGTCAACCTCGCCCAGCGGACCGTCGCGCGGGACCTCCAGCTGATCTACGAGGCCGGCGTGTTCGGGGCTCGGCCGGCCCGACTGCCGCTCAGCATCGGTGACCCGACGATCGTGACCGGGTCGACGTCGACGGTCAGCATGTGGGAGCTCTTCGCCTTCTACCTCCAGGGCGGGCTCGTCGACGTGGGCTTTCTCGGGGCCGCCCAGGTCGACCGCTTCGGCAACATCAACACGACCGTCATCGGGCCGTACGAGCGACCCGAGACGCGGCTGCCGGGGTCGGGCGGGGCCTGCGAGATTGCGATCAACGCGCGCCAGGTGTTCGTGATCATGCGCCAGTCGAAGCGGTCGTTCGTCGAGCGGATCGACTTCCGGACGTCGCCGGGCAACCTGGGCGGCGCGGAACAGGCGGAGCGGATCCGTCGCCAGGGCGGCTGGAACGGACGCGGGCCCTCGGTGGTCGTCACCGATCTCGGGATCTGGCACTTCGACGAGACCGGCGAGATGCGCCTCGACTCGCTCCATCCCGGGGCGACGCTCGACGAGGTCCGGGCGACGATCGACTGGCAGCCGAGGGTCGCCGACGAGCTGGCGACGACGCCACCGCCCAGCGCGAACGAGCTCCGACTCATCCGCGAGGAGCTCGACCCGGCGGGGGCGTACACGCGCTGACCCGGCCGTGGTGCCCTGACGCACCACGCCCGGGCGGAATCGGAAGACCGCGTGCAGAATGGCCCCCTTGCGGCCAGCCGCTCCGCGCGGCTCCACGAAGTGCCCCGTGGGAGGAGTGCCCGATGACCCGATCCCGTTCCGGCCGTCCGCTGCGTGTCGGCGGCCTGCTTGCCGGCGCCGTCCTGTGCCTGGCCCTGGGACCAGGGGTGGCCGTCGCCGAGGAAGGCGGCGAGATCACCCAGCCGATCGAGTTCACTCACACGGTCGTCGATGCGCCGGCGCCTGTTTCGGGGACCGAATGGTCGAACGGGCCGAAGGTGAAGGTCGGCCAGGCGATCTGCTCGACGCGGACCTCGACGGCGGCGAACGTCCGTGCCGACTGCGAGGGCAAGGGGCCGCACAACGAGACGTCGATCGCGGTCAACCCGACCAATCACGACAACATCATCGGCGGCGCCAACGACTACCAGCTGTCCCTGAACCCCGGCGGGCACGTCGGAGAGACCGTCCATTCGCGGGCCCACGTGACCTTCGACGGGGGCGCGACCTGGTCGGAGTACCCGCTCTGGTCGAACGCCCCGTACCAGGCGACCGGCGATCCCTCCGTGGCCTTCGACGCGACCGGGCACGCCTACTACGCCACCCTCGGCTTCAAGTTCGTCGGGCCGACGAATGCCCAGAGCGCCGACATCCTCGTCTCGAACTCGGGCGACGGCGGCCGGACCTGGTCGTTGAGCCGGGTCGCCACCGGCAGCGGCAACTTCGGCAGCGCCGGCAACGCGCTGGACAAGGAGTACGTGGCGGCCTGGGGCAACGGCAACGCGATCGTGACCTGGGATGATTTCGAGCAGGGCGCCCGGGCGCAGGTCCTGAGCGTCCGGATCTACACGTCGGTCACCCATGACTTCGGCGCGACGTGGTCTGCACCGCGCGTCGTCTCGGGAGACCTCGACGAATCGTTCGTGCCGGTGCCGACGGTGACTGCCGACGGTCGCGTCTTCATCGCCTTCCTCAACACCGGCGACCTCACGACGGGCCGCGACACGTACGAGGTCGTCGAGGTCAGCCCGTCGACGGGAGCCCGCGTGGCCGGGCCGTTCGACGTCGCCCTCACGATCGACGGCTTCACCGACTATCCGCTCGCACTCGGGCGGCAGACCTATCAGGACTCGATCTTCCGGACGTGGGCGGCGGGCAATATCACGGCCGACCCGACGAACCCGGCCCACCTCGCGGTCGTCTGGTCCGACATGCGCAACTCGGTGACGCCGGCGCCCGAGGACCCGTACACGGCGGTGACGAACTCCGACGTGATCGTCAGCCAGTCCTCGGATTACGGACGCACGTGGAGCTCGCCACACGCGGTGGCCCTCGCCGGCGACCAGTTCATGCCGTGGGGGGCTTTCGACGCAGCCGGGACGCTCCGCATCGGAACCTTCGACCGGAGCGGCGATGCGGCGAACCACCGCTACGACTACTCGCTGCTCACGCAGACGGGACCCGCCTCGTACGGCCGGTCGGTCGTATCCACCCAGTCGTCCGATCCGACGAAGAACAATCGCTGGTTCGCGGCGACCCTCGACGCCGACTTCCCGTTTGCCAACTCGTTCATCGGCGACTACTCGAATATCGCCGTGGTGCCCGGCACGACCCATACGGTTGCGTTCTGGACCGACCTTCGGGACCAGGTCACCTTCGCCGGCCGGACCGGCGCCGACGAGGGCGTCTACTTCGGGTACGCATCATGATCGGCGGCTGAGCACCGGGAACCCGTAGCCATCGAGGGGTCGGTCGGGCGACGACGCGCCCCCGACCCCTCTCAGCTCGCCCGCAACGAGACAGCGATCGGCCGCGTCCGTGCGGCTCAGCTCGCCTCGAGCGGTCAGCCGACAGTGAACGTCGCGTGCATGCCGGACTCGTAGTGGCCCGCGATATTGCAGATCACGACGTAGGAGCCGGCCGCGAGGTTGACCGAGAGATGCGTGCTCGTGGAAGGCGCGATTTCCTCGACCTCGTCGACCACGCTCAGCCCGTTCGCACTCGTGTTCACGACGTGGTTCTCGACGGGCAGGGCCGCTCCATCCGTTCCGGCGGGCAGCGCGATCACCTCGAACTCGTGGGCCGTCGAGCCCGCGTTGTTGATGGAGAACGTGAGGGCGCCCGGGCCGATCGTCGATGGCGAGAGCTCGATCGCCGTGTCGCGCAGTGTTCCCGACACGGCGCCTGACCCGGCACTCGCGGACGCCGGCTGGCTCCCGGGCGGGTTCGACCCGCACGCGGCGACGGCGACCGAGAGCGTCAGCACGAGCGCTCCGAGAGCCCGGGGAGGCGGCGTTGGCAGGCGGCGACGCATGGAGTACCTCCTGAAGCGAACGAGAGTGGTGATGCCGGCGGCCTCGCCCGGGCGTCAGGCGGTTTCGGCCTGCGGCACGATTGGCTTGGGGGCGGCGGGCCGCCGCCGCTGCGGCCAGAGGACGAAGGCGACCATGGGGACGGCGTAGACGAGCCACGCCGTCAGCTCCGCGATGGTAGGCACGGGCTGGAACCCGAGCGTCCCCGTCAGCAGCGAACCCGTGATGGTGCCGGGTGTGATGAGCCAGGTCAGATCGAGGGCGGGCTGCTGGAGGACCGTGATCACGCCGGCTTCGGCGAGGGCGTGGACGGCCGATGCCGTCAGGCCGGCGGCGACGAGGACGAGGACGAAGCCTGTGACCCGGAAGAACCGGGCCATGTTGATGCGGACGCCGCCGCGGAAGATCGCATAGCCGAGGCAGATCGCCACGGCGATCCCGAGCGCGGCGCCGGCGCCGGTGGCGAGGGGCTCGGTGGAGCTCTGGAAGGCCGCCAGCAGGAAGATCGCGGTCTCGAGACCCTCCCGCAGGACCGCGACGAAGGCCATCGCCACGAGGCCGAGCGCCGACCCGGAGACGAGCGCGGTTGCCGCATGCGCCTCGAGCGTTCGCTTGAGCTCGTGGGCGTGGTGCTTCATCCAGACCGCCATGTACGTGACACCGGCGACGGCGACGAGGGCGAGGACCCCCTCCATCAGCTCGCGCTGGCGCGACGGGAGGGAGGCGCCGATCGCTTCGAGCGCGACTGCGGCCCCGAGGCAGAGGGCGACGGCGAGGCCGATGCCCACCCACATCGGGCGGAGCGCCGAGCGCTGGTCGCGCTGGACGAGGAAGGCGGTGATGATCCCGACGATCAGCGATGCTTCGAGGCCTTCACGGAGGCCGATGACGAAGGTGGGGAGCACGGCGTCCTCGAGCGATGGGGTCCGGGCGAACGGGGTCTCGGCCGTGATCGTAGGCCGGCCAGCAGATCGGCGTCAAGCGCACCTGAGTGGACGGGTCAGGGCTCCCTGACCGACCCGGAATCGCGCAGGCATGAAAGCGCCGCGACCGACCCGGGAGGCCGGTCGCGGCGGGTGCCGTCGGGCGGGCGCTGGACCGCCCTGCCCCTCTCGCTTCAGCCGAGGACGTACCGCAGGGCGGGTGCCCGGCGAACCGTCTCGGTCTTCTCGATGATCGCGTCGAGGCCGTAGGCCTCCCCCGCACCGGCGTACGCGAGGAAGGCCGCCACGATCGCGTAGAGGAACTGCTCGTTGAACGGGCCGTTCGCGAAGCTGAAGTTGGCGACCCAGAAGAGGGCCATCATCAGCGTCGCGGCGACGCCGGCGAAGCGGGTGGCGATCCCGAGGACGAGCGCGAGGCCGATCGCGACCTCACCGAACACGACCAGCGTGTTCACGACGCTCATGAGCTGGGCGTTGCCCGCGAGCGCGACCCAGAAATCGTGCGTCGGGTTGACGATCGCCTTCGGATCCGATCCCGGCAGCGCGCCGGTCGTCGCGAACTTGAGGAAGCCCGCGGCGTCGAAGGGCTTCGTCGCGCCGTCGAAGTGAAGGACCTTCTCGAGTCCCGCGAACAGGAACGCCGCGCCGAGCGTGACGCGGAGGGCCGCCAGGCCCTTGCCGATGTTCCGAGTCTTCATCACAGCCACCTCTGTTCCGCCCGATCCACCGCTCATCGGTGGTTTCGTGTGGATCTCTGTCTGAGGCGACAGTACGGTCGGCTCCGCCCCGGACACCCCTGCCGACGGGCCCGGAATGGCGGGACGATCGCGGGACCTATGGCCCTGCCGACGGGCCGCGGACGGGACGTTCGTTCTCCCGCGTCGTCGGGACCGGGGCGAATCGAGACGGCCGCCCGCGTC
>DASXWX010000228.1:0-5070 GCA_036503395.1 Candidatus Limnocylindrales bacterium | reverse complement strand
GAGGCGCGGTTGTAGAAGTCCTGCGGCGTCTGGACGAGGGCGACGGTGGGATCGGCGAAGTAGCCCAGGGTATGGGCGAGGAGGTCGGGCGAGGCGACGTGGTCGGCGTCGAGGATCGCGACGTAGTCGGCCTCGACGAGCCCGAGCGCGTGGTTGATGTTGCCGGCCTTGGCGTGCTCGTGGGTCGCGCGGGCGACGTAGCGGGCGCCGAGCTCGGCGGCGAGCCGTTCCACCTCGGGCCGATTGCCGTCGTCGAGGACCCACGTCTCGTGCGGCAGCCGCATCGCGACCGCGGCCGCGACCGTCGGCAGGAGGATCTCGGGCGCTTCGTTGTAGGTCGGGATCAGCACGGCGACCCTGCCCGGGGCCGTGGCGACCGAGGCCACGTTCGGCCGGGTGTCGATGTCCCACAGCCCGAACGTGAAGAGGGCGAGCCCGAGCGCGGCGTGGATCTCGAGCACCAGCAGGAGGATCGACAGGACCGGGGCCGTCGGGTCGAGCGTCGCCGTCGCGCGCCAGACGAGATAGACGATCGTGACCGCGAGCGCGGAGAGGGCGAGTCCCCGGATCGTCCAGCTGCGAAGGCGCGACTCCGGGGCGGGGATCGCGCTCGAGGGCGCGTGCGGACGGAGCCAGCCGAGGCTGTGGGAGGCGATCGCGACGGGGGACGGCGGACTCGGGACGCGGGCGGCACGACTGAAGCCGGCGCGCGGGGCAACGCGGAGGGCACGAAACCGGGGATCGGACATCGCGGTCGAGTGTCGAGTGGTCGGGTCCGGGGCGACATGCGACGTTGGGGTCAGGTCGGGTCAGCCGATCGTTCATCGACGCCCGGCAATGAACGCCGAAGCGCGGTCGGCCGAACGGGCCGCCGAGGGGAGCGGGGTATCCTCGCCCGGCGATGGCACGGACCACCATGATCGATCTCGCACCGCCGACCGAGCGGGCGTTCCTCGTCGCCGTGGACACCGGCGCCGACCCGGGCTGGACCGCGGAGGACTCGCTCGCCGAGCTCGCCTCGCTTGCCGAGACGGCGGGGGCCGAGGTCGTGGGCGCCGAGTGGCAGAACCGCCGCCACGTCGACCCGAACTCGTACGTCGGGCGGGGCAAGGCCGACGAGCTGGTCGCGGCGAAGTCGGAGACCGGGTTCACGCTGCTCGTGGCCGACGACGAGCTGTCGCCCCAGCAGCAGAAGTCGCTCGAGAGCGTCGTCAACTGCAAGGTCATCGACCGCAGCCGGCTGATCCTCGACATCTTCGCCCAGCACGCCCGGACCCACGAGGGCCGGCTCCAGGTCGAGCTCGCCCAGCTCGAGTACCAGCTGCCGCGCCTGACGCGGCTGTGGACCCACCTCTCGCGCACCGGCGGCGGGATCGGCACGCGGGGCCCCGGCGAGAGCCAGCTCGAGACCGACCGGCGGATCATCCGGACGCGGATCGCGAAGATGAAGGAGCGGGTCGAGCAGGTCCGCCAGCAGCGGGCCACCGCCGCCCGCGCCCGCGACCGCCGGCTCTATCCGACGGTCGGCATCGTCGGCTACACGAACGCCGGGAAGTCGACGCTGCTCAACGCCCTCGTCGGCGAGGAGGTCGCGCTGGCCGAGAACCGGCTCTTCGCGACGCTCGACCCGACCTCGCGGCTCGTCCGGCTCGGCGAGGGCCAGACCGCGATCGTGACCGACACGGTCGGCTTCATCCACAAGCTGCCGCACCAGCTCGTCGACGCGTTCCGGGCCACGCTCGAGGAGGTGAACCGGGCCGACGTCCTCGTCGAGGTGGTCGACGCGTCCGACCCGCACGCGCCCGAGCACCGGGCGACAGTCCAGACGGTGCTCGACGAGCTCGGGGCGGGGGACAAGCCGCGCCTGGTGGCCCGCAACAAGGCCGACCTCGTCGCCGCCGCCGGGCTATCCGGCTCGCATCCGGCTCCGGCGATCGCGGGTCAGGTCCTCGTCTCGGCGCTGACCGGGTTCGGCCTCGACACGCTGCGCGCAGAGATCAGCGCCCTCCTCGCGTCGCTGTGGGTCGACGTCGACGTCTCGATCCCGTACGCGGCGGGGGAGCTGCTCGCCCGCGTGCGCGAGCGGGGCACGGTCGAGCTCGACTACCGCGAGCGCGACGTCCGCGTCCACGGCCGGATCGCGCCGTCGCTCGCGGGCGAGCTCGAGGCGACCTCGGCCGCCTGGCGCCGCTCGCTCGGCGAGCCCGAGGAGGCCGTGCCGGCGCGCCGCTCGGCGTGAGATGACCGGGCCCATCCGCCGGGCCGGAGAGTGCCGTCTCATCGACGGCTCGACCGTGACCTGGACGGTCGCCGAGGGCACGAAGGGTCGGCGCTGGCGGGAGGTCGTCGTCCGCGACGGTGCGATCGTCCACTCGCTGCTGCTCGAGACATTCCCCGATGGTCGGTTCGCCCACATCGAGCTGGCGGCGCCGACCGGGCTGCTGACCCTCCACCCGGAGGGCGACGGGACGCTCCACGGCAACACGGTGACCGCGCGCGGAGTGGGCCACATCCGCGGCCTGCCCTGGTCGGACGCGACGATCGTCCTCGTCACTGGGTCGGTCGTCGCCGCGGTCGCGGCCCGGCATCGGCTGCAGGACGGCGACGGAACCGCGCGGCTCGATGCGATCGAGATCCGCTCGGACCTGACGCTGCGTCGCACGCGACCCGTCGCGGCAGACCTCTCGGTCCCGATCGGCGACGACGGCGTGCCCGCGCCGGGCGACGGTCGTTCGTGGCCCCTCGAGGAGGAGGGGAGCGGTACCCCGAGCGCCGTTTGACGCACCGCGAATGCGGCCCATACGATCCCCCGGGCGCGCGCCCGCGCGTCTCCCTGGAGGCCCTGCGTGCCGAGCCCTGAAGGCGCCCCGGACGGCCCCCGTCGCCACCGGCGAGCGAGGGCCCGTCGACTCCTCCAATCGCTCCTGAGCCCCTCGAAGTTCGCCCTCGTCGGCATCTCGGGGATCTTCGTCAACCAGGCGGCGCTGTTCGCGTTCACCGAGTACTTCGGGATCTACTACGTCGTCTCGTCGATCCTCGCCAGCCAGGTCTCCACGCTCACGAACTTCGTCCTGACCGAGCTGTGGGTCTTCCGCGGCCGGGAGATGCGAGGCCGCGTCCTCGTCCGCTTCCTCATCTTCGACGCCCTCAACGTCGCCACGCTCGTCGTCCGGGTGCCCGTTCTCTACCTGCTGACGGAGCTCGGCAACATCCACTACCTGATCTCGAACCTCGTCGCGATCGGGTTGACGTTCGGAATCCGCTACTTCGTCGCCGACAACTGGATCTGGGCCGGTCGCGACCGCCGCTCGCAGCGCGCCACCCGCGGCTACTACCAGTACGACATCCACGGCCTCGTCCGGGTGCGGTCGACGGTCCACCTGCCCGAGCTCGCGGCGTTCAACGTCGCTCACGAGGTCGAGCCGGACCTGATCGTCCGACGGGCCTGGCTCGGTGGCGGCCCGCGACTCCATACGAAGACCGAGGTCGTCGACGGCGTGGTCCGCTACCGCGAGCACCTCGGGGTCCTCGGCGCGGCCTTCGACGTGACGCCCGCGCGCAACGGCAAGCCGGTCCGGATCCTCGCCAATTGGCTCCTCGTCTGGTCGCGCCACGTCCTCTACACGAACATGGTCGAGCCGGTTCTCCGGTTCATGCTCGTCGAGCGCGGCCACGTCCTGCTCCACTGCGCGGCCGTCGACGGCGACCGCGGGGCGATCGTGATGTCGGCCCAGACGGACACGGGCAAGACCAGCACGGTCCTGCGGCTGCTCATGCACGGCACGTACGGCTTCATCAGCGACGACATGGCGATCGTCGGCCCCGACGGCGACATCCTCTCGTACGCCAAGCCGATGACGCTCTCGTCGCACACGATGAGCGCGGTCAACGAGCAGAGGCTGCCGCTGATGGACCGCCTCATGCTCGCGATTCGAAGTCGCGTCCACTCGAAGGAGGGGCGCTCCGTCGGCCACGCGCTCGGCCGGCTCAACCTGCCGATCGTCACGGTCAACGCCTGGGTCCAGCTCCTCGTCCCGCCCCCGAAGTACCACGTCACCTCGCTCGTCGACTGCGACCTGACCGATCGCGCCCCGATCGATTCGGTCGTCCTGATGGAGCGGGGATCGACGAGCCTCGCCGAGGAACCCGCGCTCGAGCCGACGATCGACGAGCTGCTCGAGAACACCGACGACGCCTACACGTTCCCGCCATTCGCCACGGTCGCGCCGCTCCTCTCGTTCGGCGGGCTCGACTACCAGGCGCTGCGCGCGCGAGAGCGCGAGCTGCTCACGGCGGCGGTTGCCCGCGCCTGGCGGCTGCGGCTGCGGGTCGTCGGCCACAGCTGGTCGGACGTGATCCCGACGCTCGTCGCGAACCACCGGATCGACGCGGAGCCGGCGGGTGCAGTCGCGCCCGAGCCACCGGCCGGGCTGGCGGCCGGTGACGCCGAATCAGAGCCACGGCCCGTCGTCGCCCGCTGACGCGCTCGACCCGGAGACGCACGAATGGCCGAAGCCAGCGGCACCTTCACGATCACCGGGATGGCCGGTGAGGACGAGCTCGGGACGGCCGACGGCGTCCGGCTGACCCACGCAGCCGGCGATCAGTCGTTCGACGGCGACATCTTCGGCCGCGGCCACGTCGACTGGCTGTTCGCGTACCGGCCGGATCGGACCGCGGAGCTCGTCGGGCTTCAGCGGATCGAGGGCACGCTCGAGGGCCGCCAGGGCACGTTCGTGCTGACCTCGACCGGCAGCCACGACGGTCAGACCTCGAACGGCCGCTGGACGATCGTCGCCGGTTCGGGCAGCGGCGAGCTTGCGACGATCAGCGGCGACGGCGACTGGAGCGCGGGTCCGGGTCCACAGGCGACCTGGCGACTCCGATACGAGCTCGGCTGACCGCGTCTACCGACCCGTCTCGGGTCCTGGTCTAACTTCCGATAAGGGAAGTTATGTCGGCTTGCCTACCCGGCTTTGGCGAGCACGGCGCGGCAGTGGCGGTTCGTCGGATCCATCGCGAGCCCTCGGCGCGCGTACTCAGCCGCGGAAATTCGGTCGTTCAAGTGCA
>DASXWX010000227.1:0-3819 GCA_036503395.1 Candidatus Limnocylindrales bacterium | reverse complement strand
GGACCCCGCGGGTCGCCTGCTGCGCGAGCTTCTCGACGAGGCGGGCATTCCCTGGATCGGCCGGCCGTCGGAGCGGACGCCCGTGTCCGTGGCGCTGCCGGCGGCCGGCGATCGGGCGTTCGTCACGGCCGCCCCGCCGCCCGAGATCGACGCCGAGACGCTGGCCTCGCTCGAGCCGCGGGCGGTCGTCGCCGACCTGCCGAACGTCGGCCTGCTCCCGCCGCTCGCCTCGCGCCCACGCCTCTACGCGGTCCTCGGCGACCCTGAGGTCCAGGCGCTCGCGGGTCGGTTGCCGGCCTCGCTCGATCACGTCACGGCGCTCGTCCTCAACGACCGCGAGGCGCGGGCGCTGACCGGGACGGGGGACCGGGACGAGGCCGCGCGTAGACTCGCCGCGCTGGGCACGACGGTCGTCGTGACCTGCGGCGCCGCCGGGGCGACCGCCACCGAGCCCGATGGGCACGTTGCCAGGGCCGCGGCGGTCGCGGTCGAGGTCGAGGACACGACGGGTGCCGGCGACCTGTTCACCGCGGCGTGGGTCAGGGCCGACCTGACCGGGGAACCACTGGACGAGCGGCTGGCATTCGCCACCCGCTACGCGTCGATGTCGCTGGCCGCAGCGTCGCTCGACCGGCAGAAGGGGCTCACGCTCGAGGAGGTCATGCAGGAGGTGTGACGACGGTCTGTGCACGCGCCCGGCGATCCCGCCGGTCAGGGCATTGCCTCGCGAGACGGAGGAGAAGGTATGGCTGAGCTGGACCGATTGATCATGAACCGACGGCGCTTCCTGCAGCTGGCTGCGGTGACCGGCGTCGTCGCGGCGTGCAGCCCGTCCGCGGGCTCGAGCAGCGGACCCGGCGGCTCCGGCGCCGCCGGCGGCGGGTCCGTGAGCGGCGCGATCACCGTTTCGTACCCCGACGAGGCCGGGTTCAAGCCGAAGTACGTGGACCAGGCCGCGGCGGCGGTCAAGGGCCAGTTCCCGGGCACGGACGTCAAGGTCGACCTCCAGAAGATCGGCGACGACGACTACTACACGAAGCTGCTGCTGGCGCTCGACGGCAACGACTTTCCGGACGTCTTCCACTTCGGCGGCGGCTCGATCGGCGAGCTCGCCGACGCCGGCTACATCGAGCCGCTCAACGACTACCTCTCACAGTGGGCGGACTGGAGCCAGTACCCCGACAGCGTGAAGATGGGCGTCACCTACAAGGGCCAGGTCTGGGCGATCCCATACGGGCTCGACATGCGCTGGCTCTACTTCCGCAAGGACGACCTCCAGAAGGCCGGGCTGCCGGCCGACTGGCAGCCGGCGAACGTCCAGGGGATCATCGACGCCGCGACGGCCGTGAAGCAGGCGAACGAGTCCAACGTCCTGCCCTACGCCCTCTACGCCGGGCCCGCCGGCTCGAGCGGGACCGCGGATCACGCCTTCGTGCCGCTCCTGTGGGCGTACGGCGGCGAGCTCCAGGACAAGGACGGCAAGTGGATCGGCGACAGCCCCGCCACGCGCAAGGTCATGGAGTACTACGCGACGGCCTACAGCACGGGTCTCGTGCCGAAGGAGATCCTCACGACCACGAAGCCGTGGACGGCCATGCGTGAGAAGCTCGGCAACGGCCAGCTCGCGCTGCTGTTCGAGGGCGGCTGGGTCTACGGCGGCTGGGCGCAAGCCGACAAGGCCGGCACCGAGCAGAACGTCGGCTACGTCCTCCACCCGACCGAGAGCGGCGGCCCGTCGTTCACGATCGGCGGACCGGGCACGTGCTGGTACATCACCTCGAAGAGCAAGAACAAGCAGCTGGCGTGGGAGTTCATCAAGGCGATGAACAGCGCCGAGATCGTCGGCAAGCTCAACGCCGAGGACCCCCATCCGGTCGCCCGGGCCGACGCCGCCGAGATCCCCGAGTTCAAGTCCGATCCGTACCTCGTGGCCTCGACCGAGGCCCTCAAGAAGGCCCGGTTCACGGCGCCTGATCCCAACTACCCGAAGGTCCAGCAGGCGATCCAGGCGGCCACCGCTCGCGTCGCCTCGGGCCAGGTCCCGCCCGACCAGGGCGCCCAGATGTACACCGACGACCTCAAGCAGGCGATCGGTGCCGACAAGGTGACCAGTCAGTCGTGATCCGCGGTCGCGCCGGCGCACTCGCGCGCAACCGGCTCTACCTGTTCGGCCTGACGCCCGCAGCGCTGCTCCTGGCCCTCTTCTTCGTGGGTCCGGCGCTGTGGGCGATCGGGTCGAGCTTCACAAATCGCGCCCTCGTCGGGCTCGACGCGGCGCACCCGCGCTTCGTCGGGCTCGACAACTACGTCCACCTGTTCGGTGATCCGGACTTCATCCGGGTCATCGTCAATTCCGTCGTGTTCGTGATCGGCTCGGCCGTGATCGGGCAGTTCGTGCTGGGCCTCGCCCTCGCCCTGCTGCTCGACCACGCCGAGCGACGCGGCTTCCTCTCGACGAGCGCCGTCTACGGTGCCGTCCTGCTCGCCTGGGTCAACCCGACGATCATCGCCGGCTTCCTGTGGGTGGCGATGTTCGACTTCTACAACGGCTCGCTCAATGTCGGGCTCAAGCAGATCGGGCTCGGGCCGGTCGACTGGTTCGGGAGCGCGCCGATGCTCGCGATCATCATCGCCAACACCTGGCGCGGGACCGCGTTCACGATGCTGATCTTCCTCGGCGCGCTGCGGACGATCCCGAGCGACATCTACGAGGCCGCCCGGGTCGACGGCGCGAACGCGGCGCGGCGGTTCTGGGACCACACCCTGCCGATGCTCCGACCGATCGCCGCGCTGACGCTCCTCTCGATCACGATCGCGACGTTCGGGACCTTCATCCTCATCCAGGCCCTCACGAACGGCGGGCCGTCGTTCGACACCGAGGTGATCGCCCTCTACGCCTTCCACGAGGCGTTCCAGGCGCACGCCGTCGGCTACGGCTCCACGATCGCGGTGGTCATGCTGGCCCTCAACCTCGCCTTCGCGATCGTCTTCCTGCGCTGGTCGAGGGCGAGAGCGTGACCGCGTCCGCCGCGGGCCGGCTCGAGACCGCCGTCGACGCCTCGACCGCGGTCACCGTCCGCCACCATCGACGGCGCGGGGCGAGCCCGCTCGAGTGGCTGCTCGTCCACCTCGCGTTCCTCGTCATCGTCGTCTTCTTCATGGTCCCGTTCCTGTGGTTGTTCAGCGCGGCCTTCGACGACAAGGCGTCGGCCTACATCCAGCTGCCGGTCGCGCCGACGATCAACAACTTCGTCCGGCTCTTCACCGAGCACGACTTCGCCCGGGTCCTCGTCAACAGCCTCTTCGTCGCGATCGCGACGATGCTGCTGACGGTCGTAACCGTCTCGCTCGCCGGCTACTCGCTGTCGCGGATCCAGCTCCGGCACAAGGACTGGATCACCTACGGCGTGCTCCTCCTCCAGACGATGCCGCTGTCCGCGACGATGGTCCCGATCTACGGCCTCGCCCGCGACCTCGGCCTCCGCAACAGCTATGTCGGGCTGATCCTCATCCACTCCGCGATCGAGCTGCCGTTCCTCGTCTGGCTCATGAAGGGCTTCTTCGACTCGATCCCGCGCCACCTCGAGGAGGCGGCCTGGCTCGACGGGCGGACGAAGCTCCGGGCCCTGTTCGAGATCGTCGTCCCGCTCGCCCGGCCGGGGCTCGGGATCGCGGCGGGGCTGTCGTTCCTGTCGGCCTGGGCGGAGGTCCTCATGGTCATCATCCTCATCGACCAGCAGGACCTCAAGACCGTCCCGCTCGCGTTCTACGAGGCGATGCGGACGCAGGGCGGCTACACCGAGGTCCAGTACGGCGTGA
>DASXWX010000226.1:0-3008 GCA_036503395.1 Candidatus Limnocylindrales bacterium | reverse complement strand
GCCGTCGCGGCCGCCCGGCGGTCTCCGGGCTCCGGCGAGCTGTCGTGGGCAGCGCTGGCGCACGCGGCGGAGGCCCTCGCCCCGGCGTTGGGCGACAAGGCGCGCATCCCGGTGACGCCGCTCGTCGTCCCGTGGCCGGCCCATGGCGCCGACATCGGCCTGGCCGCGGCCCTCGGCGCCTACGGCGCCGGCTCGGTGGTACGCCTCACGGACCTCCGTACGCCCGACGAAGCCGCTCGGGTGGCCGGCCTGCGGGCGATCGGTGAACGCGAAGTCCGCGACCTCTACCCGGAGGCGGTCGCGGACGACGTCCTCGCGGCGCTCAGGCGCGATCCCGGGTTCGCCTCGACGGGCGCGGTCGTGTTCTTCACCGGGCTGTCCGGATCGGGCAAGTCGACGATCGCCCGGACGCTCGCCGACGATCTCCGCGAGAGCGGTCGCCGGGTCACGCTCCTCGACGGCGACGAGGTCCGCCAGGTCCTTTCGTCGGGTCTCGGGTTCAGCGTCGAGGACCGCGAGCGAAACATCGAGCGCATCGCCTACGTGGCGTCTCTCGTGGCGAGCCACGGCGGGATCGCGATCGCCGCGCCGATCGCGCCCTTCGCGTCGGGACGTGCCCGCGCGCGGGCGCTCGTCGAGTCCGTTGGCGCGTTCGTGCTGGTCCACGTCAGCACCCCTCTCGACGTCTGCGAGGCGCGTGACCGAAAGGGCCTCTACGCCCGGGCCCGCCGCGGCGAGGTCGCCGACTTCACCGGCATCTCGTCGCCATACGAATCCCCCGACGACGCGGACGTCGTGATCGACACGTCGGAGGTCGACGTGGAGGCCGCCGTGCGGACGGTTCGCCAGGCGCTCGACCGGGCGGTCGTCAGCGGCGGACGAAGGCCCGAACAGACCGATACGAGCGCGGGATCACCTGCAGCCAGCCCGTCCTGACGGGGTCGGGGATCCGGCGCCAGACGCCGGCCACGCGCGTTTCGGCGCGGCGCGTCAGGACCGACGCGATCTGACGGCTCCGGACCCGGTGGAGTCCCTCGGCATCCTCCAGCTCCCGTCCACGCGCGCCGCTCGTGGCGTCGTCGGCCGCGCCCATCCGCCCGCGCTCGCGCCGGACGACCCCCGTCGCGATGAGCATGCTCAGGGCACCGAACGCGGCGGTCTCGGGCGTCACCGGGACCCACTCCTGCGGCTGTCCCGGGGTGCCCGAGTCGGGAAGCTCGACGAGCGTCTCGAGGTCGCCGACGACGCGGACATCGGACGCCCGAATGTTGTCGACGATGTCCCGGGCGATCTCGGCGGCGCGCTCGGCGGCCCAGGCCGGCAACCGGATCTTGAGCTCGTCCGTGGCGGGCGGACGGCGCTTGATCAGCTCACTCGCGCTGCGGCGCATGACCAGCGTGTGGAGGGCCATCGGCAGGTCGGCCTCCCGGAACGCGATGTTGAAGGCGCGGATCATCTCGGCCTCGCCGAGCGTCAGCGAGCGGTTCATGAGGTCCGGATCGGGGACGAGCGTTCCCTCGGACAGCCCCACCAGCTGCTCGAAGACTCGCAGGATCCGATCTCGATCTCGATCGTCGGCAACGACGACCGTGATCCGCTCGGGACCGACGACGTCCGCCCAGCGCTTGATCAGCCGGTCGTGCCGGTGCCGGCGCCAGAAGCTCGGCGTGACCCTGGACCGCTCCGACTCGAGCACCGCGTGGAGCCAGTCGTCGAACCCGATCGTGACCCCGGCCTGGACGTACTGCTGCCACTGCGAGGGCAGGATCCGGGTGAGCGGCCGGAGCGTGACCGCGATATGGATGCGCGCCGGGTCGAGATCGCCGACGATGCGGCGGATCGCATCCGGCTTCGCATCGCTGAGCGCCTCCGCGCTCAGCACGATCCGCGGCGCGTCGGCACGCTGGATCAGGCGCACGAGCCGTTCCCACTCCGAGATGGGCGCCGGCTCATCCGTCATCGCGTGAAGCGGACGGCCGACGACGGCGAGAGCCGCCCGCATCGGCTGGCGGGCACGGGCCGCGTACTCGACGCCCTGCGCCTCGAGGGCGGCCCGGCTCACGTGGAACGCGCTCTGGAGCGTCGTGGTGCCGGTCTTCTGGGGACCGATGTGGACGAGCCGCGTCCCGGGCGGCAGGAGGAGCGAGGTCGCCGTCTCGGGCCGGGTCTCGACGAGCTCGGCGGTCACGGTCGGCGTCTGATCCGGGATCGGACCCGCCTCGCAACCTCCCCGCGGCCTCGGGCGAGCAGGACGGATGCGAGCTGGGTGTTCGACAGCCGGGCCAGCTCGATCGGCTCGGCGCGAGCGAAGAGGTGGACGCCGTTCGGGCCCGTGCCGGCGCGGGCGACGCCGGTCGAGATGAGGACGCCCATCATCGCCCGGGCCGCGATAGCCGGAGGGATCATCACGGGCGGCTGCGCGGCGCCCTCGACGCCGCCCTCGCTCTTCGCGGCCAGGCAGTCGAGGTCGCCCACGACCCGAACGCCGCTCGCCCCGATCCCGGCGACGATCTCGGCCTCCACCTCGAGCGCCCGGTCGAGCGCCCATTGCGGCGTCTCGATCCGGGCCTCGTCGGCCGATGGCCGCCGCTGCTTCATGTAGAGCGCCGCCCCGTACCGCATGACCTTCGTGTGGAGCGGTGTCCCGAGGCCCTCCTTGCGGAAAGCGCGGTTGAACTCGCGGATGAGCTCGATCTCCGGCAGCGTCATCGACCGGTTCTCGAGGTCCTCCTCGGCGGCGAGCGTTCCTTCGGTGAGGCCGACCAGTCGCTCGAACACCCGCAGGAGCCCGTCGCGGTCAGCCTCGTCGAGCACGACGACGGTCACCCGCTCGGGCCCGACCGCGGCGGCCCAGCGCTCGACGAGGCGGTCGTGTCGATGACGGCGCCAGAAGGTCGGCGTCATCCCGGGCGCCGGTTTGGCCGCGAACATCTGCTGCAGCCACTCGTCGTAGGAGGCCCGGAGCCCGCTCTGGACGTACTGCTGCCACTGCGACGGCAGGATCCTCG
>DASXWX010000225.1:0-3237 GCA_036503395.1 Candidatus Limnocylindrales bacterium | reverse complement strand
GGCGGCGTCCCGCTCGTCGGTCGCGAGCTCGAGACCCGAACCGCCCAGACGGCCTGGTCGCTGTCGGGGTCGCGGCTCCGATGGCTCGGCCGCCAGCTCCTGCCGGTGCTCGTCGTCCTCCTCGTCACGGTCGCGTTTGCCGCGCTCACGACCGACTTTCTCGAGGCCACGCGCCAGCCCTGGTACCACTCGGCGATCTGGGACATCGCCCTCCACGGGCCGATCGTCGTCGGACGAGCGCTCGCCGGTCTCGGGATCGGACTGCTCGTCGGCGCCCTCACCGGCCGAACCCTGCCCGCGTTCATCGTCGCGGCACTAGCGGCGCTCGTCGCGGTCATGCTCGTCTCAGGTGTCCAGACCGGATGGTTCCGCTCACACGCGGAGCTCGTCGTGCCCACATCCGACGAGGCCTCTGCCTTCGAAGGCATCCGCTACGAGCAGGTGTGGGTCGGGCCCGACGGCAGCCAGATCAACGACGCCGATGTTTTCACGAGCGTCCCGACGAAGCCGGCCGAAAACCCGTTCGACAGGCTGATCGAGCAGGGCTACCGCCAGGGCTTCATCGCGGTGCCCCTCGACGTGGCGCTCGGATGGGTGCCCTACGACGTCGCGATCTTCTCGGGCCTCGGTGTTGCCGGAGCCGCGGCGGCCGCTTTCGTGGTCACCCGCCGCCGGCCCGCGTGAGAGCCCTCGCCGCAGGGCCCGGCCGCTCATTCGAGTGGGCGCCGACCCTTCGCGGCGCCCGCGTCGCCATCAAGCAGCACCGGATCGAGGTGGTCGGTGCCGTCATCGCGGCGGTCGTCGTCGGGATCTCTGCGCTCATCGTGACCTGGCGCCTCAACTCGGTGCCGATGCCAGCCGGCTGCTTCGGTGCGTGGCTCTCAGCGCCCGGCGCACCACTCGCGCCGGATTGCGACGCCGCGATCCGACTGTGGAAGTCGATCCGCGACGATGAGGCCGCATGGGTCCTGCGCGCGCTCGCCATCCTGCCGCTCGCCGGGCTCCTGGCGGGCGTACCGATCGTTGGTCGTGAGCTCGAGCTCCGGACCGCGCAGACCGCCTGGTCGCTCGCGGGATCGCGACGGGCGTGGTTGCTTCGACAGGCCGTCCCGGTCCTGCTCGCCGTCGGCGTCGCGACCTCCTTCGCCGCGTTCGCGGCCGACGGGCTCGACGCGACCCAGCCCCACAGCGAGGTCCTCTATCTGCCATTCCACGGTCCGATCCTCGTCGCCCGGACGCTCGTTGCGCTGGGGGTCGGCCTACTCGCCGGGGCGCTGCTCGGGCGAACGTTGCCGGCGTTTTTCGTCGGGCTCGTCGTCTGCTTCGGTCTCGCGGCGGCCGCCGAGCCGATTCGGTTCGCCTGGCTCGACACCCAGAAAACGATCGTCGGAGAGCTGAGCAGCGCGTATCCGTATTCGTTCGGCGTCTACCTGCGGGCTCCAGATGGGACGTTCTACCCGCTCGACTCCGAGGTGGCGGCCACGCTCGCGCCGCCCGGCGTCCAGGAACCCGAGACCTGGCTCTACGACCACGGCTACACCCTCGCCGAGCTCGCGGTCACAGACGAGGCCGCGCGCGGCTGGATCCCGTACGAAGCGGCCCTCTGGGCTGCCGCCGGCATCGCCTCGCTCGCGGCGACGGCACTGCTGATCGATCGGAGGCGGCCGGCGTAAGGGGGTGAATCGCTTCACGGACGCGACGGTACGAACGAAACCCCAGCGCGGGGACCTCCAGGTGAGATTCGGAACGGGATAAAGCCGCCTAGGTTGAACTCGTGCCCCGTCCGCGTGCCTCGCGTCATCAGCGGTACCTGGTCGCGATCGGGGGAGTGATCGGCGTGGCGATGCTCGTCGTCGGCGTCGTATTCGCGGCGACCGAAGCGCAGCGCGCCGAGATCGACCGTGAAAGCGTCGCCGCGGGCCACATCCGCGAGCTCTCGCTTGGGGTCGCTGATTCCGTCCGGGACCAGGAGGCGGACGTCCACGACTATCTCCTGACCCGCGCGACCGCCCAGCGCGAGGCGTATGAAGCCGCGGCCAACGCCGAGAAGCGACTCGCGTCGGACCTTCGGGTCGCTGCCACGGAGGCCCCGGGCCTCGAGGTCGTGCTCGGCGAGCTCGAGTCGTTCTCCGCGACCTGGCAGACAGGGTTTGCCGTGCCGGCGATCGACGCGGTCGATGCGGGCGGCAGCATTGACGAGTTTGTGCGCGTGGCGGCTGACGATCACGAGGCCGTCGACGGGGCGATAGAGCCCCTCGAGACCCAGCTCGCCGAGCTGGATTCGGATATCGGTCGGCGATCCGCCTCGGTCGACGAGGTCCGTGTCGCGGCCACGGGCGTCGGCCTCGTCGGGATGCTCGCTGCCGCCGTCGCTGCCGGCTGGCTCCTCCGCCGCTACGGCCAAGTCCTCGAGCTCGACGCGATCCACGCCGGGATCGTCAACCGCTTCACCGAGGTCACCTCGTTTGCGCCCGACGACACGTCGATCGCCTCCTCGAACCTGGAGGCCCTCACCCTCCTGGTGCGGCCCGACGCCGGCGTCACCCACGTCCTGAACCGCTCGAAGGACCGCGCGGTACCCGAAGCGACGGTCGGACACGCGATCGCGGACGTCCTGCCCCTCGGCGAGCTCTCGCATTGCCCGGGGCTCGTTCGGGGCGGCATGTACGTCGTCGACGATGCGTCGCAGCCCCTCAGCGTTCACTGCCCCGTCTATCCAGTCCGCTCCGGGACGCTCGCCTGCGTACCGCTGGCAAGCGGCGAAACCGTGGGCGCGGTGCACCTCCATTGGGAGCGTCCGAACGCGCTCCCGCTCGAGGTTCGCGCGAGCGTCCTCCGCGTGGCCGAGCACGCGGCCCTCGGGATCGGCAATCGCCGGCTTCTTGCCGCGCTCCAGGGCCAGGCCAACACCGACGCGCGGACGGGCCTCGCCAACAGCCGGGCGTTCGACGAGGCGCTCGAGGAGGCACTCGAAACGCGCCGTTCCGAGGACTCGCTGGCGGTCCTCATGCTCGACCTGGATCGGTTCCGCGACTTCAACGATCGGTACGGCCATCCGGGTGGCGACGAGGCGCTGCGTGCGTTTGCGACCGTGCTTCGCTCGTGCGTTCGCGAGTCGGACCTCGCGGCGCGCTATGGAGGCGAAGAGTTTGCGGTCCTGATGCCGGGTATCGGCGAAGAGGCAGCAGCGGCCGTCGCCGAACGGATTCGGACCCGGACCGAATCGACGGTTGTCGC
>DASXWX010000224.1:0-2120 GCA_036503395.1 Candidatus Limnocylindrales bacterium | reverse complement strand
CCGGGCCCGACGCGAATGCGCACGCGGGCGCCCGCCTCACGCTCGACGCGGTCAAGGCGGCAGGGGAGGGGATCGCGCCCGACGACGTCCTGCGAGCGATCACGCCGGTCGAGGCCGAGCTTCTTCGGCTCCTCCTGCTGGTTCCGGACCAGCAGCCGCGGGTCGCCGACGAGCTCGCGCCCGACCAGCTCCCGTCGGCGCTCGCACGGGAGCTGTTTCGGGCGGTCGTTCGCGCCCGAGAACCGTCCGACGCGGGTATCGCCCCGCCGTGGGACCGCGACGCGTTCCTCGCGGCGCTCGACGAGGAGACCTACGCCCTGGCGCTCGCGCTCTACGCCCGTCGTGGCCCGGACCTCGGGTCGCTGCCGGCGGAGCGCCTGGCGTACCTCGTGACGAACGCCCTCCTCGATCTCGAGGCGGAGCGGATCCGCGAGCGGTCGGACTTCAACCGCGCGGCCCAGGCCGACGCCGAACGGCGCGGCGACCGCGAGGCGATCGCTTCACTCCTGGCGCAGGAGCGTCAGCTCAACGAGGAGCGGCGGTCGCTCGACCGCCGTCGGGACCAGGCCCGCCTCCTGTCGCGGCCGGTTCGGCCGCCGACCGACCCTGCTCCAGCCCAGCCCGCCGGTGTCGCGTGAGCCCTCGCACGACACCCGACCGCGCGTCCCGTGACCGCGCGACCCCGCTACCCTCGCGACCCGGGAGGATGACCGATGCCTGATCCGCTCGATCAGCAGCTCGTCGAGGCCGTGCTGGCGCGGCCGGCCCGGCGGAAGGCCGACGTCGAGGACGCCAAGCTGGCGAATCTCCGCCCCGGACGCGGCAAGGCGACGAACGGCACGGCGAAGTCGACGAACGGCGCCGAACAGGACGCCGGCGCGAACGTGGACCCTCGCGAGGCGGCCGCCCGCCGCCTGGCCGAGGTCGCGGTCGCCGGCGCCGAGGCCGAGGTCGATGAGGACGTCGAGCTCGAGCTCGAGGACGAGGAGGTCGAGGCAGAGCTCAACGGCGACGGGACCGTCGAGATGATCGAGGTCCAGGTCAGCGACGATGGCGTCGCGCCGGCGCGCGAGATCGAGGGCCCCACGAAGCTCGATGCGGCCGAGCTCGAGGAGCCCACCCAGGAGGAGCTGGACGCGCTGTCGGCCGACATGATCGGCATCGACGACCCGGTCCGGATGTACCTCAAGGAGATCGGCAAGGTCGCGCTGCTCACGGCCGAGGAGGAGGTCGTCCTCGCGAAGAGCATCGAGCTCGGCGAGCAGATGGCCGAGGAGCCGTGGAAAGCCCTCGTCTCGCTCCACGAGTGGACGCTCCACGACACCGAGCACCGGACGCGGACGCAGAAGCCACAACACCGACTGCCGTTCGGCGACGACGCCCACCGCCTCGTCTCCGAGGGCCTCCACGGGGAGCCTGCCCGCGAGCTGCTCGTCGAGACGCCCGACTTCCACCTGGTGAAGGCGGCCAAGGTCGCCGAGTCGGACGGGACGAAGGACCTGCTCCGCGAGGGCCGGAAGCTCGTGGCCGCGTACAACGAGGCCCGGTCGGCCGACGCGTTCCTGACCCTCATGGACTGGGCCTATCTGTCGGTCCACAACAGCGACCTCGACTCTCGCGACAATCCGGGACTCCGCGCGATCCACGAGTGGTGCCGCGAGTCGGTCGCGTTCCCTGCCCTCGAGCGCTGGGTCACCGCCGGCAACGAGGCCGAGCTGCTCGTGAAGCTCGGGTACGACCCGACGGTGCCGGCCAACACGAAGCTGTCGCACCGCCGGGGCGAGATCGTCCGGATCGGCCGGGACGCCCGTGAGCAGCTGACCTCGGCGAACCTGCGCCTCGTCGTCTCGATCGCGAAGAAGTACATCGGCCGCGGGATGAGTCTCCTCGACCTGATCCAGGAGGGGAACATCGGGCTGATCCGGGCGGTCGAGAAATTCGACTACGAGAAGGGCTTCAAGTTCTCGACATACGCCACGTGGTGGATCCGGCAGGCGATCACCCGCGCGATCGCCGACCAGGCCCGCACGATCCGGATCCCGGTCCACATGGTCGAGACGATCAACCGGCTGATCCGGGTCTCGCGCCAGCTGCTCCAGGAGCTCGGCCGCGAGCCGACG
>DASXWX010000223.1:0-2982 GCA_036503395.1 Candidatus Limnocylindrales bacterium | reverse complement strand
GAAGAATTGCGCCACGACGGCCGTGAGGAGTGAGAGCACCAGACCGATCATCACCCCACGCCCGATTCAATGCCGGCCCAGTCCCGGACGGCTCGTGACGGAGGGGTGACAGTCGTCGCCCGCCGCCGCCACTCGTCTCGGTTCTCGTCCCGGCCTGGCGCACCGAGGCCGCGTCGGCGAGGCAAGGCCGCGTCACCTCGGCGGTCCGGCCTCCGTTCTCTCGAGGAGGGCATCGAACGGCCCGCGGCCGAGGTGGAGCGACTCGAGCCACCACGTCACGCCGGCCGCGGCGTAGTCGGCGGGCCGATGCCTCACCCCGGGATCCGAATACCCGAGCAGCGCGACGTCGAACGGCTCGTCGGTCGTGCCGAGCAACGCGCGTTCGGCCCGGATGATCGCGAGAGCGTCGCGGACGTCGTCGGGAGACAGCGACATCGAGATCGACTCCATGTCGCCGATCCCGACCGCGATCCAGCCGTCCCAGCGCGCGGCGCGCCGAAACGCACGCGGCCTGCCCGCACCGATCCAGATCGGCGGCCGCGGCTGCTGGACCGGCGGCGGGCCCACCTTCGCGGCGTGTGCGACGAACGCCGGACCGTCGTGCTCCACGGTCTCGCCACGGAGGTAGCGGTCGACGAGGTCGAGGGACTCCTCGAGCTTCGACGCCCGCCTTGCCGCGTCGACCTCCTCGCCGAACGCCTCGAACTCCGGCGGGTCGCCGCCGATCGCCGCACCGACGACGAGCCGGCCGTCGCTGAGCCGATCGAGGCTGCCACAGGACTGGGCGACGAGATGCGGCCGCCGCCGGGGCAGGACGAGCGCGCTGAGGATCAATCGCAGACTCGTCGTCCGTGCCGCGACGGCCGACATGATGACGAACGGATCCCCGACCGGTGCGGCCATCGCGTTGCCGACGTTGTCCCACGTGCTCAGCCCGTCCCAGCCGGCGGCCTCGGCCGCCGTGGCGAGCCGAACGACCGCCCGCGGATCTGCGAGCTCGCCGATCGGCGCGACGTCGATCGCGAAGTGCACGGCGGTCAGTAGCCGCGCCTGCGGCGCGGCGGCCTGGCCCCTGATCGGTGGCGGATGTTCGGGGTGACGGTCCGATCCCAGGTCGGTCGCTCGAGCCAACGCGCCGTTCGGGCCGGATCGTCGTCGTGCTCGTCACGGATGCCGGGCAGCCAGTCCGACGCGGTCGCGCCGGACGCCGCGAGCTCCTCGTCACTCGGAGCGGCGCGGCCGTCGCCGTCCGGCGGAATCCCGTCGAGCGTGTCGTCCGGCTCGTCCTCGGCCGGGAGCACTTCGACCGACGTGACCTCGAACGCGGGGCTCGAAGCCGCGACAGCCGAGGCCACTCCGGCGCGCTTGCGGTCGGCCGCGGCCGTCAGCCCGCCACCGCGTCCGCGTGCCTGTGCGGCTCGTTCGGCCGCCCGACCCACGATGACCGACTGGTCCTGCGCGAGGACGCGGAGCCGGATCTGCTGGAGCTCGTCGCGGAGCGCGGCCGCCCGCTCGAACTCGAGGTTCTTGGCGGCCGCGCGCATCTCGGCCTCCATCTGGGCCAGCAGCTTCTCGATCGCGGCCTCGTTCTGCATCGTGAGCGCGCGGTCGGCGAGTGCCGCTCGTTCGGATGTGTAGACGACGGTCGTTTCGGCCACCGACCGGAGCCGGTCGTTCAGGTCGCGGATCTCCTTGACGATCGTCGTCGGCTCGATCCCGTGCTCGGCGTTGTAGCGCTCCTGGACGGATCGGCGTCGGTTCGTCTCGTCGATCGCCGCCTGCATCGATTCGGTGATGGTGTCGGCGTACATCACGACCTCGCCGCTCGTGTTGCGCGCCGCCCGGCCGATCATCTGGATGAGCGACCAGGCGCTCCGCAGGAAGCCCTCCTTGTCGGCGTCGAGGATCGCGACGAGCGTCACCTCGGGCAGGTCGATCCCCTCGCGGAGGAGGTTGATCCCGACGATCACGTCGAAGACGCCGAGGCGGAGGTCGCGCAGGATCGCGACCCGTTCGAGCGTGTCGACCTCGCTGTGGAGGTACTGGACCTTGACGCCGAGCTCCTTGAGGTAGTCGGCGAGGTCCTCCGCCATCTTCTTCGTGAGCGTCGTCACGATCGCGCGCTCGCCGCGGTCGACTCGACCCTTGATCTGCTCGAGCAGGTCGTCGATCTGGCCCTCGGTCGGCTTGACCGTGATCTCGGGGTCCACGATGCCGGTCGGGCGGATCAGCTGCTCGGCGATCTGCTCGCTCTTCTCGAGCTCGTACGGACCCGGCGTCGCGCTCATGTAGATCGCCTGGCTCACGGTCGCCTCGAACTCCTCGAACGTGAGCGGCCGGTTGTCGAGGGCGGACGGCAGGCGGAAGCCGAAGTCGACGAGGATCTCCTTGCGGGTCCGGTCGTTCTTGTACATGCCGACGACCTGCGGGATCGTCATGTGCGACTCGTCGACGACGAGCAGCCAGTCCGGCGGGAAGTAGTCGAGCAGCGTCCACGGCCGGCTGCCCGCGGCCCGCCGGGCGAGATGGCGGCTGTAGTTCTCGACGCCCGTGCAGAAGCCGAGCTCGCGGAGCATCTCGAGGTCGAACGTCGTCCGCTGCCGAAGTCGCGCCGCCTCCAGCGCCCGACCCTCCGCCTCGAGCTGGCCGACGCGCTCCTCCATCTCGGCCTCGATGTCGACGACCGCCGCCATGAGCTTGTCCTTCGGCGTCACGAAGTGGGTCGCCGGGTAGACGTTCGCCTCCTTGCGCTCCGCGAGGAGCTCGCCGGTCAACGGGTCGAGCTCGGTGATCCGCTCGACCTCGTCGCCGAAGAACTCGACCCGGATGAGCGTCTCCTCGCTCGCCGGTTGGACCTCGAGGGTGTCGCCGCGGACCCGGAACCGGGCACGCGTCAGCGCCTGGTCGTTGCGCTGGTACTGGAGGTCGACGAGGTGGCGGAGCACGGCGTCGCGGCGGTACTGGCCGCCGACGCGAAGCTTC
>DASXWX010000222.1:0-3893 GCA_036503395.1 Candidatus Limnocylindrales bacterium | reverse complement strand
CCCGGGCGTCCTCCTGCGATACCCGGCGACGTGGGTTCGCACGAGGGCCGGTCGCGGATGACGCTCCGAAGGCGCGACGGACGGGCCGTACACTCGCCACCGTGACGGACAGGGATCGGCGCGGCTGGTTCGTGACGATCGAGGGGCCCGAGGGATCAGGCAAGACGACGCACGCGCGCGCCGTCGCCGAGGCAGGCGCAGGGCTGGGACTCGAGGTCGTGCTCACCCGTGAGCCGGGTGGGACACCGCTCGGGGAGGCGATCCGGACGATCCTGCTCGATCCCGAGGGCGCGGCCGGGATCGACCCACGCGCCGACGCCCTCCTGTTCAACGCCGCACGGGCGCAGCTCGTCGAGGACGTGATCCGCCCGGCCCTCGACCGCGGCGCGCTCGTCGTTTGCGCCCGCTACGCGGACTCGACTGCCGCGTACCAGGGCCATGGCCGGGGCCTCGACGTCGCGGAGCTCCGGGCGCTCGAACGGTTTGCGACCCGCGATCTGCGTCCGGACCTGACGATCCTCCTCGACCTGCCGGTTGCGGAAGGCCTCGCCCGAAAGGCGCCGGACGACGAGACGCGGTTCGAGGGCCTCGACCTCGCCTTCCACGAACGGGTCCGCGCGGGGTTTCGCGCGCTCGCCCGGGAGGAACCCGGGCGGTTCGCCGTGGTCGACGCGTCGCGGGCGCGCCAGCAGGTCGAGGCCGACGCGCTGGCCGTGGTTCGGCGCCTGCCGGGGCTCGAGGACATCGCCGCGCGATCACTCGTGATCCCGAACCGTCCAACGCCCGCATAAGTGGGTGGATGGACCCATGTCGAGCCGTCTCGGTCCCGATCTGGTCGCGGCGGCCCAGCCGCCCGATTCGGAGCTCGTCGCCGCAATGGCGAACGGGCGGCTCGAGGCGCTCGGCGAGCTCTACGACCGGCATCGAGCGGCTGCCTTCGGTCTCGCCTACCGAATCACCGGCGACGCAGGGATCGCCGAGGACGTCGTCCATGACGCATTCCTCGGTGCGTGGCGGAACGCGGACAGGTACGCCCCGGATCGAAGCGGCGTGAAGACGTGGCTCATGTCGATCGTCCATCACCGCGCGATCGACGCGGTGCGCCTGCGCCGGCCGACGTCCGAGCTTCCCGACCCCGACGCCGCGCCACCGGCTTCGCTCACCTCGCCCGACGTGTGGGCGGAGATCGGCGGCCGGCTCGACGCCGAACGGATCCGGCACGCGCTCGACGCGCTGTCGGCGGTCCAGCGCGAGGCGCTCGAGCTCGCCTATTTCGGCGGGCTCACGCAACAGGAAATCGCCGACCGGACCGCCACGCCGCTCGGGACGGTGAAGAGCCGGGTTCGCCTCGGACTGATGGCCCTGCGGCGATCGCTCGAGGGTGCGAACCGTTCGACCGACGAGCCGGCAGCGGGAGGGACCGACGCGTGACGGACGTCGACCCTCGTCCGGGCGGGCTCGGCTGCGCGGAGGTGGCCGACCAGGCGGCGGCGTACGCTCTCGGCGCGCTCGAGCCGGCAGACGCGGCCGCGATCCGGACCCACGTCGCCGCCTGTCCCAACCCGCATCCCGAGCTGGCCGAGATGGCCGGTCTCGTCGCCGCGCTCGGGGAGACGGTGCCGCCGATGGAGCCGCCGTCGGCGCTACGCAACCGGATCCTTGCCTCGGCCGCGGCAGCGGGACGACCCTCGACCGCCGCGCCGCGTGCAGTGACATCGCCGCGGATCGCGGGACGGCCTGCCCGACCGTGGTTCCGACCGGCGCGAGCGTCCTGGACGTTCCAGGCAGCGGCGGTGATCGCGATCCTCGCCCTCGGCGCCTGGAACCTCGTCCTCCAGGGTGAGGTCGGGGGGCTCCAGCGGTTCCGCGACGGCGTGACGGCGGTCACGTCGGCGGCGAACGCTCCCGGGTCGGTGACGGCTGTCCTGAGCGCCGGCGGCGACGCGTCCGCCCACGGCGTCGCCACGATCCGCGCGGACGGCACGCTCCTGGTCGCCGTCACGGACCTGGCCCCCACCACCGGCGCGCAGGTCTACGAGGCCTGGCTGATCCCACCCGGCGGGGCGCCGGTGCCTGCCGGATCGTTCACGGTCGCCGGGGACCGAACCGGAATCCTCGAGAGCGGTCGAGCCGCGCCCACCGGCGGCGCGACGATCGCCCTCACCCGCGAGGCCGGACCGGGCGCCACGACGCCGACGCTGCCGATCGTGTCGAGCGGGACGACGACGCTGCCGTCCGCCTGAGGTCAGCGGGGCGACGCGCCGTTCGTCGCGGCGAGAGTTCCGCCTCCGCCGGCCTTCGCGCGGTCGAGCGAGGCCTGCGCCACTGCGACCAGCTGGTCGGCCGACGTGCCGTCGCCGGGGAACCGCGCGACGCCGGCCGAGACGCTCAGCGGACGGCCGTCGACCGCCGGCAGGGTCCGGACACCATCGACGACCCGCTGGGCGACGGCCGTCCCCGCCGAGCCGGGCGCGACCAGTACGAACTCGTCGCCGCCGTACCTCGCGACCGTGTCGACCAGCCGGACCGAGGCCGCGAGGACGGACGCGATCGCGCGGAGGACGTCGTCGCCGGCGGCGTGGCCGGCGGCGGCATTGAGGTCGGCGAAGGCGTCCACGTCGAACAGCGCGACGGTCAGCTCGGACGACTGCCGCGACGCACGGGCGACCTCGAGATCGAGGACGCGACCGAACGTGCGGGCGTTCGCGAGGCCAGTCAGCGGGTCGCTGTGGGCCATCCGCTCGAACCACTCCGACCGCTCGGCCACGAGCGAGGCGAGACGGCGGTGGTCGATCGCGACCGAGATCAAGGCGGCGATCGCCGCGGCTGCCGTTCGATCGATGTTCGCCGCTCCGGCGGCAGGCCACTCGAACGAGACGACGCCGAGCGGGACGTCGACCGCGGCACGGACGACGGAGAGGGGCACGTCCGCGGCCAGCCCGCCCGTCGGCTCGACTTCGCGATCCCAGGCGGCCTCGCGCGTCCGCGCAGCCTGCGCGATCGGGTGCTGGCCGCTCGTCACGGCGGCCGCGAACGGCACGACCTGGTCGTCGGGGATGCCGTATGCCGCCACGAGCTCAAGCGCCGATCGGTCGGGATCCTGGACGAAGACCGCGGCGGAGCGGAAACCGAGCGAGCCTGCGGCGGTTCGGAGGAGCGCCCGGAGCACGTCCTCGATCTCCCCCTCGCCGACGAGCGCGGCAGCGATCGGCGCCAGTGCGGCCGGCGTGTCGGGGTGGGTCTCCACGATCTCCTCCGTTGCCTCTCCCGGACGATCCCGGCGACCGGTGGCGCGCGCATGATACGACCCGTCGGGGTCCCGGACGCCGGCGGAAGCTCCTCGCCGCCTGCCTATACTCGGCCGCGTGAAGCTCGTCGTCGCGGTCGTGCACAACGAGGACGCCGGGGCTCTCGTCGATGCGCTCCTCCAGCGCGACCTCCGTGCGACGCGGCTTCACAGCTCCGGCGGCTTCCTGCGTCAGTCGAACGCGACGATCATGCTCGGCGCCCACGACGAGCGGGTCGAGGAGATCCTCGGGATCATCCGCGAGACGTGCACGTCGCGGACCCAGGTGGTGAACCCGATGCCGCCGATCATGGAGCCGGGCGAGTTCTTCCTGCCCTACCCGCTCGAGGTCGAGGTCGGCGGCGCGACGGTCTTCGTCCTGCCCGTCGAGCGCTTCGAGCGCATCTGACCGCTGTCCGCCTGGACCGATCTCCTCGCCAGGCTCCAGGACGAGGCTTCGGACGTCGCCGCCGTCTGGGAGGTGCTCGCCGACACGCCGCGCGGCGCGGCCGCCGCGCGGCGCGAGATGCATCGGCGGGTGCCTGTTGGCAGCGCGGCTCGCATCCTGCGGCAGGCCGAGGTCATGGCCGATGCACTCGCCGATGTC
>DASXWX010000221.1:0-6566 GCA_036503395.1 Candidatus Limnocylindrales bacterium | reverse complement strand
CGATCGCGAGTGCCGATCGGCCTCTCGTGGGGCGTCCGGTCCACCTCGAACGGTGTCGAGCGCTACCAGCTCTCGATGTCGGTCGACGGCGAATCGTGGACGAGCGTGAACCTCTCGCCCGCCACGGCCACGAGTGCCCGGCTCAGGGTGAGCCCGAAGCACACCTACCGCTTCCGCGTTCGGGTCGAGGACCGTTCCGGACGGTGGAGCTCGTATGCCTACGGCTCGACCTTCCGGCCGATCCGGCGCCAGGAATCCGCGGCGAGCTACTCGGACTCGTGGGTCCGCGCCTCGTACGACTCCTACCTGGCCCATCGCGTCGAGGCGACCAGGCACGACGGCAGCCGGACCAAGTTCACGTTCACCGGTCGGTCCGTGGCGTGGGTCGGGCCGAAGGGCCCGACGCGCGGCCGGGCGGTCGTCTCGCTCGACGGCACGCGGATTGCGACCGTCGACCTGTACGCGCCCGACTTCGTCGCCCGACGGGTGCTCATCGCGATCTCGACGTCGCAGGGCAGCCATCGCCTGACGATCGACGCCGAGGGGACGTCGGGCCGGCCATGGGTCGCCGTGGACGCGTTCCTCGTCCTCGACCGGACCTGATCCGGTCTAGGCCATCGCGATGGCGCCGAGCCGCTCAGTGAGCCGGAGGTTCTCGCGGTAATCGATCGGGACCTCGACGAGGGTCGGTCCGTCGGTGTCGAGCGCGCGCCGGAGGGCCGGCAGCAGCTCCTCGGCCGTGTCCGCGCGGAATCCGGGGATGCCGAAGCTCGCGGCGTACGCGACGAGGTCCGGGTTGCCGAAGTCGACGCCGAAGGGCCGGCCGAACTCGTTGCGCTGCTTCCAGTCGATCAGGCCGTAGCCGTCGTCGCGCCAGACGACGACGCAGATCCGGGCACCGACGCGTCGCGCCGTCTCGAGCTCCTGGCTGTTCATGAGGAAGCCGCCGTCGCCGCACAGGGCAACCACGTGACGGTCGGGATGGACGAGGGCGGCGGCGATCGCGCCCGGAAGCGCTATGCCCATCGAGGCGAACCCGTTCGAGATGATGACCGTGTTCGGCTCGTAGGCCTGGAAGAGCCGGGCGACCCAGATCTTGTGGGCCCCGACGTCCGAGACCACGATGTCCTCGGGCCCGAGGGCCGCCCGGAGGTCGGCGATCGCTCGCTGCGGGCTGATCGGCCAGCGGTCGTCGTTCGCGGCGCCCGCCAGCTCGTCGAGGAGGCTCGTGCGGAGGTCGGCGTTGACGAGGATCTCGCGCGATCGGTGCCGCGCGGTCGCGTCCCGACCGCCGATGCCGAGCGGCAGGAGCGCCGCGAGCAGCCGCTCGAGCGAGCCGTCGATGTCGCCCACGAGCTCGATCTCGGGCTGGTATGCCGCGTCGACCTCCGCCGGCGTCGTGTCGATGTGGACGATCCGCTTGCGGCCGTCGGGGTTCCAGCGGGCGGGCGCGTACTCGACCGGGTCGTAGCCGACGCTGATCACGAGGTCCGAGCGGTCGAAACCGGTGAGGACGTGGTCGCGGGCCTGGAGGCCGACGGCCATGAGCGACAGGTGCGAGCGGTCGTCGACGGCGCCCTTGCCCATGAACGTGACCGCCACCGGGACGTGGAGGCCGCGGGCGAACGAACGCAGCTGGTCGGAGGCCCGGCGCCGGAGCACGCCGTTCCCGGCCAGGACGATCGGGCGCTCGGATGCGGCGACGAGGCGGGCCGCGTGGTCGATCGCCTCGGCGGTCGGCTCCGGGAAGTAGACGCGCGAGCGGTCGAGGACCCGGGTCCCGGGCTCGGTTCGGGCTGCGGCGACGTCCTCCGGCAGCTCGACGTGCGTCGGGCCCGGCTTCTCGAGGGTCGCCCGCCGGAACGCCTTGCGCACGATCTCGGGGATCGAGTCGCTCCGCTGGACGCGCGTGTTCCATTTCGTGACCGGCGCGAGCATCGCGACGACGTCGACGAACTGGTGCGATTCCTTGTGGACCTTGTCGATGCCCGTCTGACCGGTGATCGCGACGAGCGGGGCGTGATCGAGGAACGCGTCGGCGACACCGGTGACGAGATTCGTCGCGCCCGGGCCGAGCGTCGCCATCGCGACCCCCGGTCGTCCGGTCAGCCGTCCGTAGACGTCGGCCATGAACGCCGCGCCCTGCTCGTGACGGGTCGTGACGTGCCGGATCGAGGCGGATCGCGACAGCGCCTCGAGGACGTCGAGCGTCTCCTCGCCGGGCACGGAGAAGACGTATTCGACGCCTTCGGCCTCGAGGCACTCGACAAGGAGGTCCGCACCCGTCCGGGTCGCTTGCGTTCGCGGCATACGGTCGAGTCTAGGGTGGTGGACCGTCCGAGGCCCGTCGCCTATCCTTCCCCACCGCGCGCGGTCCGGGCAGTGCCAGGCCGGGCTGGTCCGCGCGGGCGCGGAGAGGAACCGAGGGGATGATCCGCGAGCGGGGGCTGGCGTCGTCGGCGCCGCTGTCGTGGTGGAGTGCTGCGGTGCGGATGCTCGATCGCGATACGAGGCGTTACGGCGTAGCGGCGTGGGTGGGACGAGCCTTGATCGTGCTCCCGATTCCCGCCGCGGCGCTGGTGATCGTCAGCCGGCTGAACCGCGACTTCTACGACTGGTTGACCGCCGAGGACCACCTCCTCGAGTGGGGCCAGTTCCTGGCCCTCGCCGCCGCCGCCGTCGCCTTCGCGGTCGCCGCCCGTCGAGCGACCGTTGTCTCGCGCGTCCTGGCGGCCGTGCTCGGGCTCGCGGCGCTTGCCTCGTTCGCCATCGCGGGCGAGGAGATCGCGTGGGGCCAGCGGATCGTGGGGTTCGTGACGCCCGGGGCGATCGCCGACATCAACGACCAGGGCGAGACCACGATCCACAACATCGGTGTTCTCGAGCGCGTGTTCAATGTCGGCGAAATGGTCGCGGGGCTCGTCGGCGTCGGCCTGCCGCTCGCCCGTTCGCGCGGCTGGCTCCCGGAGTCATTCCGTGAGGGCGGCCGGTTCGACGTCCTCGTGCCGCCGGTCGCGCTCGCGGTGTGCTTCGGGCTCGCGGCCGCCTACCGGATCGTCCGCGTCCCGATCTCCGCCGGCTTCACCGTCACCCGGTTCGGCGAGCTGCCCGAGCTCACCCTCGACCTCGCGATCCTCGGCACGGGGATCGCGGCGGCGATCCTGCTCGGCCGGCGCCCATCTGACGCCGACGCGAGCTGACCCGCCCTACTGCGGCCAGGCAAGGACCATGAGTCGCAGCTCGGTCATGTCCTCGATCGCGTAACGGAGGCCCTCGCGGCCGAGCCCCGAGTCCTTCACGCCGCCGTAGGGCATGTGGTCGACGCGGTACGTCGGGACGTCGTTGATCATGACGCCGCCGACGACGAGCTCCTCGAACGACCGCCAGGCGTGCCCGATATCGCTCGTGAAGACGCCTGCCTGGAGACCGAAGAACGAGTCGTTGACCCTCTGGATCGCGTCGTCGAGATCCCGGAACGGGAATGCGATCGCGACCGGCGCGAACGCCTCGTTCGAGCAGATCTGGGCGTGGACGGGCACGTCGGTCATGATCGTCGGCGGGAAGAAGCTGCCGTCGGCGGTCCCACCGGCGAGGAGCTTGCCGCCCATCGCCTTGGCCTCGTCGACCCAGCGCTGGGTCCGCTCCGCGGCGTGTGCGTCGACCATCGGCCCGATGTCCGTCTCGGGGTCGAGCGGGTCGCCGAGCTTGAGGCCCTTCGCGCCCGCGACGAGCCGCTCGAGGAACGCGTCCCAGATCTCCTCGTGGACGAGCATCCGCTGGACGCTGATGCAGACCTGGCCGGCGTAGCTGAAGGCGCCGGTGAGGATCCGCTTGACGGCCCAGTCGAGGTCGGCGCTTCGATCGACGATGACGCCGGCGTTACCGCCGAGCTCGAGGACGACCTTCTTCTTCCCGGCCCGCTCCTTCATCCGCCAGCCGACCGAGGGGCTGCCGGTGAACGTGAGCAGCTTGAATCGCTCGTCCTCGACCATCCGGTCGCCGAGCTCGCGGGTCATGGGCAGGATGCTGACCGCGCCGTCCGGGAGACCCGCCTCGGCAATGATCTCCGCGGTCGTGAGCATCGTCAGCGGGTCCTTCGACGGCGGCTTGAGGACGATCGGGTCGCCGGCCGCGATCGCCGGGGCGATCTTGTGGGCGGCGAGGTTGAGCGGATAGTTGAACGGGCTGATCCCGGCCACGGGTCCGATCGGGAAGCGGCGCGTGATCCCCCACCGGCCGCGCGAGCTCGCGACGATGTCGAGCGGGATGCTCTCGCCGGAGAGGCGTTCGGCCTCCTCTGCCCCGAGCCGGAAGGTGGTGACCGCCCGGTCGACCTCGACGAGGGCGTCCCGGATCGGCTTGCCGGCCTCCGCCGCCATGATCCGGCCGAGCTCCTCGCGTCGGGCGCGGATGCCCTCGCTGATCTTTCGGAGGGCGGCACTCCGTTCGTACGCCGGCAGGTGGCGCGTGTCGTCGAAGGCGCGGACGGCCGCCTGGACCGCCTCCTCGTACTGCTCCGGCGTCGCGTTGAAGGTCCGGCCGGCGGGATCGTCGGCGCGGGCCGGGTTGGTCACCTCGAGCGGGTCCGGCGAGTCGACCCACCGCCCCGCGAGGTAGATCGGGTGCGGCTTCGCGCCGGCGATGGTTGCCATGTCTGAATTCTAGGCCCGCCGACCGCGCGAGCCCACCGCGCGGTCCGTTCGGGCGGAGAGTCTTCCGGTGACTGCCTGACAGGACTTCAAGCCGGGAGTCGGGCGGGCCCGGTTCGACCGTCCTGTATCCTGGAGCCGCCGTTTTGGATACAAATCCCGCTCGACGGCGAAGCGGGTCGAGCGGAACGCTGGAGGTGGGGTTGAGGCTGGACGGGTCGATCGAGGTCGGTGCACCGCCCGCCGAGACGTGGGCCGCGATCGTCGATCCGACGGCCCTCGCCTCGTGCGTCCCGGGCGTCCGCGACGTTCGCGCAGTCGACGATCGGACGTTCGAGGGACGGATCACCGCCGCCGTCGGCCCGATCGAGGGCGACTT
This sequence comes from Candidatus Limnocylindrales bacterium, assembly GCA_036503395.1. Classification (GTDB taxonomy): domain Bacteria; phylum Chloroflexota; class Limnocylindria; order Limnocylindrales; family CSP1-4; genus DASSHA01. Next base: position 1,538 of record DASXWX010000221.1, on the reverse strand, counting down.
CTCGTTCACGTCCGTCCTGACCGAGGTCACCTTTCCCGATCGCCTGGTGGTTGCCGTCGACGGGACGGATTCGGTGACGAAAAGCCGGCTCCATGCCGACGTCCACGCATCCGTCGCGGAGCCGACGCCGGGCCGGACGGACCTCCGCTACGACGCCACGATCACCGTCAAGGGGCGGATGGCGATCCTCGGCGAGATGGTTCTCCGGGCGACCGCCGGGGTCATCATCGGCCAGGTCACCCGGTGCCTCCGGGCCCGGCTCGAGACGGCCGGCGCGCCCGCGTCTGCGGCCGAATGACCGACGCCTACGACGTCATCGTGGTCGGCGGCGGGACCGCCGGCTGCGTGATCGCCGCCCGTCTCTCGGAAGATCCGGCCCGGTCGGTGCTGCTCGTCGAGGCCGGCCCGGATCCGCGGCCGATCCCGGACGTCGTCGCCGACCCGAAGCGCCAGACCGAGCTCGTTCTCCAGTCGCCGTACGTCCGGATGTATGACGTGGAGCGGCCGGACGGCTCGACGTTCCCCCTGCTGTCCGGCCGCGTCATGGGCGGCGGCTCGTCGGTCAACAACCTCGCCGCGGTCCGGCCGATGCGGGCGGACTTCGAGGCCTGGACCGCATTCGGCGGCCAACCCTGGTCCTACGACGCGCTCCTGCCCCTGATGCGCGAGATCGAGGCCGACCCGGATTTCGCCGGCAGCCCGATCCACGGCGAGGCCGGCCCGCTCCATCTCGAGCGGCCGTTCCGGTTCGAGGATCCGCAGGACCCGCCTGTCCGGGCGCTCATCGAGGCTGCCGAAGACCTCGGCATTCCTCGCTGCGACGACATGAACGGGCCGGATCCGTACGGGATCTGCGCGTCGCCCTACAACAGCCTCGACGGACGGCGTGTGAGCACCGTCGTCGGCTGGCTGGATCCGGCCCGCGACCGGCCGAACCTGACGATCCTTTCCGAGACAACGGTCGTCCGGGTCTGCGTCGGCGGCGGTCGGGCGACCGGGGTCGACCTGCTGACGCCCTACGGCCTCCGCTCGATCGCCGCCGCCGAGGTCGTGGTTGCCGCCGGCGTCTATCACTCGCCGCAGGTCCTCCAGCTGTCGGGGATCGGACCCGAAGCCGAGCTCCGGCGGCTCGGGCTGCCCGTGGTCGCGCCGCTCGCCGGCGTCGGCGAGAACTACCACGACCATGCCGTGGTGTACGTGACCTACGAGGGCACGACCGAGCTGCGCGAGGACTACGTCATCCCGAAGGTCCGGCTCCTCGCGAGGAGCGATCCGTCGCGGCCCATCCCCGACCTGCACGTCTTCATGCGGCCGAGCATCCGCATGGAGGGCGTCGCTCCGCTGCTGCCGGTCTCGCTCCACCTGCTCGAGCATCGGTCCGCGGGCCGGGTGACGCTCGAATCGACCAACCCCGAGGAGCTGCCGGTCGTCGACGCGGCCCTGCTCCGGCACCCCGACGACATCCGTGCGATGCTCGACGGCGTGGCCCTCGTCGAGCGCCTCACCTCGCACGCGCCGCTGTCGCAGTTCTACGGCCC
>DASXWX010000220.1:0-3365 GCA_036503395.1 Candidatus Limnocylindrales bacterium | reverse complement strand
CGGGTCGCCGGCGTCAGCCGGGCGACCGTCTCGCGCGTCGTCAACGACTCGCCGCGCGTCAGCCCCGACGTCCGCCAGGCAGTCGAGCGTGCGATCGAATCGCTCGGCTACATCCCCAACCGGGCCGCCCGAAGCCTCGTCACCCGGCGAAGCGACTCGGTCGCCGTCGTCATCACCGAGCCGACCGGTCGCCTCTTCTCGGATCCGTTCTTCCCACGCCTGCTCCGCGGGATCTCCGCCGAGCTCGCCGCGCGCGACCGCCAGCTGGTGCTGGTCATGCCCGAGACGGCCGACGACGAGCGTCGCGCGGCGACGTACCTCACCGCGGGCCACGTCGACGGCGTCCTCCTGACCAGCCTCCACGGCGACGACGCGCTGCCACGCGATCTCATCACCCGCGGCGTCCCCGTCGTCGTCGGTGGCCGGCCCCTCCATGGGGAGGCCGTCAGCTACGTCGACGTCGACAATCGAGCGGGCGCTCGCGACGCGGTCGCCCACCTCGCGGCGCGAGGACGGCGGACGATCGCAACGATCGCCGGCCCGAGCGACATGGCCGTCGGCATCGACCGCCTCGCCGGCTATCGGGACGGCCTGTCGGCCGCGGGCCTCACGTTCGACGCCGGCCTCGTCGCCGTGGCCGACTTCACCCACGAGGGCGGGGCTCGCGCGATGCGAGCGCTCCTCGCCGCCCGAGCAACCATCGATGGCCTCTTCGCCGCGTCCGACTCGATGGCCGCCGGTGCACTGTCCGAGCTCCTCGCCGTCGGCCGTCGCGTCCCCGAGGACGTCGCGATCGTCGGCTACGACGACTCACCCATCGCGGCGGCGACGAACCCGCCGCTGACCAGCGTTCGCCAGCCGATCGAGGAGATGGGTCGGGAGATGGCCCACCTGCTCGTCGAGTCGATCGGTCGCGGCGAGCGGGCCATCCGGCGCGTCGTCCTGGCCACCTCGCTGGTGACCCGCGCCTCGACGGAGGTGAAGGCGCGCCACTGATCGTTCGGCCGGCAACCGATGGGCCTTCGGATCGAACCAGGAGACGGGATCGCAGGACGGACCAGAGGAGGAGTGATGCACGCTTCAGCAATCAGTCCCCATCCGCAGCGGCGGCGGCTCGCCACGGCGTGGGCGGCGATCGCCCTCGTCGCGACGGCATGCGGCTCAACGGCGCCATCGACCTCGTCGGCACCCGCCGGCTCGACGGCACCGAGCCAGGCGGCACCATCGACGGCCGAGGCGTCGCCCTCGCTCGTCGCGATCACCCCCGCGCCGGTCGGCGCGGTCGGCCCGAACGGCGGCAGCGTGGTCCGCTGGTTCATCGGCCTTGGCGCCGGTGCGCAGCCCCAGCAGATCGCCGCGGAACGGACGTTCGCCGACACGTTCAACAACAGCCAGAAGGAGATCTACCTCTCGACCGAGATCGAGGACAACAAGGTCGCCAAGGACATCCTCCAGACCCAGATCGCGGCCGGAAACCCGCCGGACATCATCGGCCCGGTCGGCGTCGAGGGCCTCAACCTGTTCCGCGACCAGCTCCTCGACCTCTCGTCGCTCGTCCAGTCGCAGAACTTCGACCTCTCCAAGGTCGACCCGAAACTCGTCGACTTCTGGAAGATGGGCACGGGCGGGGCGATGATCGGCGTCCCCTACGCCGTCTACCCCTCGTACCTCTGGTACAACAAGGCGCTCTTCGACGAGGCCAAGCTGCCCTACCCGCCGACCAAGATCGGTGACACGTACCGGGGCAAGCCGTGGGACATGAACGCCCTCCAGGACCTCGCGATGAAGCTCACCGTCGACAAGAACGGCAACGACGCCACGAGCCCGAGCTTCGACGCCAACAATGTCGTCCAGTGGGGCTTCGACATGCAGTACACCGACAACAGCCCGATCGCCGAGTCGACGCTGTTCGGAGCGAACCTCCCGATCGCCGCCGACGGCAAGACCGCGGACATCCCGGCGCCGCTGTCGACCGGTGCCCACTGGTGGTACGACGGCGTCTGGAAGGGCCACTTCATCCCCACGAACACGCAGGTGAACAGCGACCTCCTCAGCAAGGGCAGCGAGTTCGCCTCCGGCAACCTCGCGATGATGGAAGGCCACACCTGGTTCACCTGCTGCGTGTGGCCGGCGGCACCGGCGAAGCCGGTCGTCAAGGACTTCGGCTGGGCCGTCCCGCCCGCCTACAACGGGACGACGACTGCGAAGCTCCACGCCGACACCTTCAGCATCATGAAGGGCTCGAAGCACCCCGACCTCGCCTTCAAGGCGCTGGCGGCGATGGTCGACTCGAACGAGCTGCTCGTGGACTACGGCGCCTTCGCCGCCAACGCCGACAAGCGGCAGTCGTTCATCGACGCGATCGACGCCCAGTTCGAGGGGATCAAGCTCGACTGGTCGGTGCCGGAAACCACCCTCGGCTATCCCGACATCCCGAACCACCAGGGCTACGTCCCGAACTACGGCAAGGCCAAGGCCGCCCTCCAAGCGTTCTGGAACAAGTACCGAACCCAGGACGGGCTCGACGTCGACGCCGAGCTCAACACCCTCAAGTCGACGCTCCAGTCGATCTACGACGGCGGCGGCGCCTGAGTCCAGCCGGACCCCGGGCGTGCTCCCCCGCGCCCGGGGTCCGCTCCTTCGTCCACTGACGAGGACCAGGCGATGACGCAGGCTCGCGAGACGCTCGTCCCGGCCGAAACCGCACCGCGCATTCGTTGGGCCCTCGGCCCGAGCGGCCGCGAGGCGCTCCACGGCGTTCTGTTCATCTCGCCCTGGATCGTCGGCCTGCTGCTCTTCGTGCTCGGCCCGATGGTCGCCTCGTTCGTCATGTCGCTGACGAACTTCGACCTCGTCCACCCCGAGCGTGTTGAGTTCGTGGGCCTCGCGAACTACGCCGAGATGGCGCGCGATCCGCTCGTGGCGACGTCGCTGCTCGCGACCTTCAAGTTCGCAGTGGTCTCGGTTCCGTTGACGATGGTCGCGAGCCTCGGCTTCGCGCTCCTGCTCAACAGCCCGGCACTGCTCGGTGCCCGGCCGCTCCGGACGCTCGTCTACATGCCGATGATGATCCCGCTCGTCGCCTCGACCCTCGTCTGGATCGGCTTCCTCAACACGAACACGGGCTGGCTGAACGGGATCCTCGGGGCGGTCGGCCTGCCCCGGCCGGACTGGATCAACAGCGAGCTCTGGATCTACCCGGCGCTGTCGATCATCGGGCTGTGGGGGATCGGCAACTTCATGCTCATCAACCTCGCCGGGCTCCAGTCCGTCCCGACCGAGCTCTACGAGGCGGCGCGGATCGACGGCGCCGGACCGTGGACGTCCTTTCGGCGGATCACGATCCCGCTCCTCTCGCCGGTCCT
>DASXWX010000219.1:0-9066 GCA_036503395.1 Candidatus Limnocylindrales bacterium | reverse complement strand
AGCGCGAAGTCGAAGCACCCGGACGCAGCCGCGGCGTTCATCGACTTCATCACGAGCTCGCAGGCAGCCGACGTAGTCGCGGGCAAGGGCGACCTGCCCGCGGCGCCGCTCGCCGACCCGACGGCGGTCGACGCGAACTCGTCGCTCGCGGCGATCATCAAGGGCTTCGAGGACAAGTCGTCGGCCGGGCTGCTGACGCCCTATCTCGACTGGGCGACCTCGACGATGGGCGACACACTCTTCGGCGACCTCCAGAAGCTGACCGCGGGCAAGATGAGCCCGACCGAGTTCACGGCCGACGTGCAGAAGGACTGGAGCAAGGCGCATTCAGGCGGCTGAGGGCCGACGCTTCGCGTTCGGGCTCCGCCGGCGGGAGCGGGCGACCCCCCTCCGCCGGCGACCCGGCGAGCCCAGGCTCGTGGGCCTCGTCTACGTCCTCCCGGCGTTCGCGCTCTACGGGCTCTTCGTCCTCCTGCCGGCGATCGACGGCGCCTGGATCTCGCTCTTCCGCTGGGACGGCGTCACGCTCGCCTCGTGGGCCGGGCTCGGGAACTACCTCGACGCGCTCGGCGACCCGGACGTGCAGGAGTCGTTCCTCCACGCGTTCATCCTGATCGGGTTCTACTCGATCGCGCCGGTCTGTCTCGGGCTGCTGATCACCGCGGCGCTCTCCCGGCGACCGATCCGCGGCCTGACCGCCTTCCGGACGATCGTCTTCCTGCCCCAGGTGCTGGCCGCCGTGGTCATCGGCGTCGCCTGGCAGTGGATGTACGACCCCCAGGGGCCGGTCAACGCTCTGCTGGCCGCCGTCGGGCTCGACGGCTTGACCCGCGCCTGGCTGGGCGACTTCGGCGTCGCCCTGCCGGCGGTCGGGATCATCGGCACGTGGGTCACGACGGGGCTGTGCGCAGTCCTCTTCATCGCCGGCGTCCAGCAGATCCCGTCCGACCGCTATGACGCGGCACGGGTCGACGGGGCGGGCCCGGTCCGCGAGTTCCTCGCGGTCACGTTGCCGGGGCTCCGGAACGAGGTCGTCGTGGCGTTGCTGCTGACGGTGATCGACGCCCTGCGCGCGTTCGACATCATCTTCGTCACCACGAAGGGCGGCCCCGGCACCGAGACCTACGTCCCGACGCTCCTCATCTACAAGCGCGCGTTCCAGAGTGGGGAGGTGGGGTCGGCGGCGGCGATCGCGGCCCTGCTGACCGCGGTCGTGCTCGTCGTCTCGGTGGCGATCCGCCGGCTCGAGGAGGCGCGGGCCGAGTGATCGACCCTCCGGGTCCCGTCCGCCACGAGACCTTCCCAGGCGCCCGATGCCCTTCGCAGCATCATCGGAGGGCGCCTGCCGACGTCGGTCGTCTCGGCGTCGCCCGATGCCGGTCGCAGCATCACCGTGCGTGTCGCACCCGGAGGGCCGGCGCTTCGGGGCATGCCACGAATGGCATCGGGAGGCCGATGAGGTCGCACTCGCGAGGCGCCGACCTGATGACGTCGCACCCGGGAAGGGGCGGCAGGTGATCACCTCGCGGGCCGAACGGACCGCGACCTATGTCATCGCCCTCGCGTTCGCGGCGGCAGCGATCGCGCCGCTGCTCGGCGTGCTGCTCGCGGCCCTCCACCCGCCGGGGTCGCTGCTGTCCGGGATCAACCTGCCGGAGACCCTCTCGCTCGACACCTTCGCGGCGGCTTGGGACCGCGGCTCGTTCCAGACCCTGATGAGCTCGTCGCTGATCGTCTCGACGTCCGTCGTCGTCCTCACGACGCTGGCGGCGATCCCCGCCGGCTACGCGTTCGGGGTTATCCGCTTCCCGTTCTCGAACCTGCTCTTCTACGTCCTGATCGCGGGCATCATCATCCCGTTCGAGGCCGTGATCATCCCGCTCTATTACACGTTCCGGGACCTCGGCCTCACGAACACGTACGCGGCGCTCATCCTTCCGCAGGCCGGGCTGCAGGTCTGCTTCGGAACGTTCTGGATGCGGGCGTTCTTCCGGTCGGCGCCGAGCGAGCTGATCGAGGCCGCCCGCATCGACGGCGCGTCCACCTGGCAGATCCTCTGGCGGGTCCTCGTCCCGATCGCGCGGCCGGCGATCCTCACCCTCGTCGTGCTGGTCTTCGCCTGGTCCTGGAACGACTTCCTGCTCGCCCTCGTGATGATCAGCGACGAGGCGCACCGGACCGCGCCGCTCGGGCTGTCGGTATTCAAGAGCCGCTACGGCCTCGACGTGCCGTCGGTCTCCGCGGCCGCGATCCTCGTCGCGCTGCCGATCGTCGCTCTCTACCTCGTCGCCCAGCGCCAGTTCATCCGGGGCGTGCTCTCGGGGAGCGTCAAGACGTAGCTCGTGCCGCGCGGCCGGTGAGCCGAGGCGTGCGGAGGATGGCTTACCGCGCTGCGTTTTCACCGGGTGAGAACGTCGAGCGTTACGGCCCGGACCTAGCCGAGGAAGCGCCCCGAAAACGGCCCCGGGACGCGGGATTCATGCGCGATCGTGCACAGCCGGGCCCCGAGCCCGGCGCTAGCGCCGCCGATTGTGCGCCGCGTTCTCATCGGGTGGAAATCGACGGCCCCAACGGCCGCGGACCCTCACTCCGCCCGGCTCGTCGGCCACGTGCCCATGACCTGTCGGAGGATCGCGAACTCGCCGACGTGGTACGCGCAGTGGTCGCCGGCGAGGCGGATCTCGCGGGCGATCGTGTGCCGGGCCGACGATGGCACGGCCCCGAACACGTCCGTCGACGGGTCCTCGATCATGCGCCGGAGCGCATCGCGGTCGGCCAGGAAGCCGGCCACCGACGCATCGAACTCCTCGCGCGATGCCCGCGCCCCCGGCGCCGGCCAGACACCCTCGGGCCACGGCACCCCGACGTACGCGGCGTTCGTCACGTAGTCGAGGAGATCGGCCTGGACGAGCCGCAAATGCTCGACCAGGTGCCACGGCGTGTAGTCGACGTGCGGTGGGCGGCGGTTGATGGCGTCGTCCGGGAAATCGGCGACGGCTTCCTCGAACGGCATGTGGGCGCCGCGCGTCTCGAGGAGCGCGACGAGCTCGCGGCGGACGACCGAATCGTTCATGGCCGCCATTGTCGGCCCGTTTCCGGGACTACGATCCGGGCGATGGACGTCGGGACCCTCGGTTCGCTCGGCATTCTCGCGCTGGTGCTCGTCGCCGGCGCCGTGCTCGTCGCGAGGCGCCGGATCCTTCTCGCGATCGGCGTGGTCGGGACCGGCGCCGGGCTCTGGACCACCTACGTCGGCCCGAGCGAGACGATCGCGGCCGCGATCCCGCTCGTCGTGATCGGCCTCGCGGCGCTCGGCTGGGCCCTCGCCCGCCACTCGCCCGACCCACCGACGATCTGGAACAAGTGAACGGGCGGGACCGCCCCACTGGCCCGCCCGCGAGACCCTTCCGCCAGGTCGACGTCTTCGGCGAGCGTCCGCTCCTCGGCAACCCGCTGGCGGTCGTCCACGACGCCGACGGCCTCGACGACGACGACCTCGCGGCGTTCGCCCGCTGGACGAACGTCTCCGAGACGACCTTCCTTCTGCCGCCGACGACCGACGCCGCCGACTACCGCGTCCGGATCCTCACCCCGACCGGCGAGCTGCCGTTCGCCGGCCACCCGACGCTCGGGACGTGCCACGCCTGGCTCGAGGCCGGCGGCCGCCCGCGGAACGGCGGCGGCGCCCCTCACGATGCCGACGGCGTCGAGATCGTCCAGGAATGCGCCGCCGGTCTCGTTCGCATCCGCCGGGCCGACGGGCGCCTCGCGTTCGCGGCCCCGCCGCTCGTTCGGTCGGGACCGGTCGACGAATCGCTCGTCGGCCATGTCGCCGCGGTCCTGGGAATCGAACGGAGCGCGATCGTCGACGCCGAATGGGTCGACAACGGCCCGGGCTGGGTCGGCGTCCTCCTCGCGAGCGCGGACGACGTGCTGGCGATCGCGCCCGGCGTCGTCGACCTCGACATCGGCGTCGTCGGACCGTACCCGCCCGGATCGCCCTTTGCCTACGAGGTCCGCGCGTTCATGCCGTACGGCGGGATGACGGCCGAGGACCCGGTGACGGGCAGCCTCAACGCCTCGCTCGCCGGATGGCTCGTTCGCACCGGCCGCGTGACGGCGCCCTTCGTCGCCAGCCAGGGGACGATCCTCGGCCGGGCCGGACGCGTCCACCTGTCCCGCGATGACGACGGCACGATCTGGGTCGGCGGCACGACGACCACGCTCATCGAAGGGACCGTCGCCCTGCGACCTCCTCGGGGCCGACGACTCTCAGCCTGACCACGGCCCGCGGCGAGTCAGCTCGCCGCTTCTGCCTCCTCGATCTCGTCGGCCTCCCGCCGACCCTCGGGCTCGACCGCCCGCGAGATGCCGACCTCGTCGATCGCGTTCCGGACGACGGACGCTCGGGCGGTGGCTTGGGCTCGCCGTTCCTCGAAGCGGGCCGCGACCCGGCCGAGCCCGCGATCGCGCATCGTGCCGGCGACCCGTTCCGCGGTCGAGGCCTGGTCCTCGAGCCCTCGCAGCGCCGCCCAGAGCGCCTCCTCGAGCGCCCGGTCCTGGGCCGCGATCAGCGTTTCCGGCGAGTACGAATGACCGACCCGGCAGCGGAAGCGGGTGACGCCGGAGTCCTCCACGTTACGGAGGACGCCGCCGCAGGCCGGGCAGCCGACGTCGGTCGGCCCGAGATCCCGCTCCGCGGCTTCGGACGGACCCGCGTGTTCCGGTCGCGTCGGCTGGGTCGCGACGAGCGTGGCCAGGAGCGGTCCGATCTCGTCCGCGGGCACCACGTGGTCCACCCGAGCGGTCTCGAGCGCCGCGCGCGGCATCCCGGGCGCGGCCGCGTCCCGCGGGTCCTGCACGATCGTCATCCCGCCCGCGGCCGCGATCGTCGCCAGGCCCGCGGCACCGTCGTCGAGCGTGCCCGACAGGACCACGCCGATCGCCCGTTCGCCATACGAGCGTGCGGCGCTGCGGAACAGGGGATCGGCCGCGGGCCGCACGCCGTTCTCTCGCGGTCCATCGTTGAGCCAGAGGCGGCCCGCGGAAACGATCACGTGGCGGTCCGGCGGCGCGACCACGAACTCGGCCGGTGTGAGGGTCGCGCCGTCCGAGGCGTGAAGCGCCGGCAGGGCGCCGGCGCGACTGAGAATCTCCGGCATGTGGCTCGTCGCGTCGTTCGGGACGTGGAGGACCGCGACGATGCCGGCCGGCAGGCCCGCCGGAAGGCCGCGGGCGACGGCCGACAGCGCCTCGACGCCGCCGGCGGATGCCGCGAGCACGATCAGCCGATCCGGCGACACGACTCGTTGTCGTTGGGCCATCGGGCGTACGATCGCGCCCACGGCGACGACACGACCCGTCGCCAAGGGGAGGCAGCGTATCGGCCGTGCGACAGGATGACGCGGGCCGCACCAACGGGGGTCGTCGCACGAACGGGGCTCGCCGCCCGCGCGGAACGGGCGATGGGAGCCGCACCGCCGGCGTCGAGAGCGCGGCGGAGCGGGACGGCGAAGGCGCGACCGACGGTGCGGCCGAGGACCTGGCCGAGCAGCTCGTCGTCATCGGCGCCTCGGCCGGTGGCATCGACGTCCTCACCTCGCTCCTCGCGAACGTGCCCTCGGACTTCCCGACCCCGATCGTCGTGGGCCAGCACCTCGACCCGCGCCGCGAGAGCCATCTCGACTCGATCCTCGCGGCGCGCACGCCGCTCACGGTCGAGGTCGTCAGCCAGCGGATGCGGCTCGAGCCGGGTCACCTCTACGTCATCCCGCCGAACACCGACATCGAGATCATCGACGGCCACATCGCGCCCCATGAGCACGCCGGCCGGAAGCCGGCGCCGTCGATCGACGCGCTCCTGACCAGCGCCGCCCAGGCCTACGGCGAGGGCACGATCGCCCTGATCCTGACCGGCACCGGCAGCGACGGCACGGCCGGCGCCGCCTCGGTCAAGACCGCCGGCGGGACGGTCGTCATCCAGAACCCCGAGACCGCGGCCTATCCGGGCATGCCGCGGGCGATCCCGCCCACCATCGTCGACATCGTCGCCGACGCGGACGCGATCCCGGGCCTCCTCCAGGAGCTCGTGTCGCGGCGGTTCGTCCCCGCACGACCCGAGGAGGAGCGGCTCCTCCGGTCGTTCCTCGAGCAGGTCAAGGACCGGAGCGGAATCGACTTCGCGAGCTACAAGCGGGCGACGATCCTGCGGCGGCTCCAGCGCCGGATGGCCGCGACCGGATCGACGACCCTGCGCGAGTACGTCCGCTACGTCCAGGCGAACCCGGACGAATACCAGCGCCTCACGACGGCATTCCTGATCAAGGTCACCGAGTTCTTCCGCGACGCGGACCTCTTCAACCACCTCCGCGACCGGGTCGTGCCCCGGCTGATCAATGACGCCCGGGAGCGCCACAACGAGCTCCGGATCTGGTCGGCCGGGTGCGCGACCGGCGAGGAGGCCTACTCCCTCGCGATGCTCGTCGCCGACGCCGTCGGGGACGAGATCGAGTCATTCAACGTCCGGATCTTCGCCACGGACGTCGACGGCGACGCGATCGCGTTCGCGCGGCGCGGCGTCTATCCGGCGAGCGAGCTCTCGGGGGTCCCGCAGGCACTGATCGACCGCCACTTCACGAGCCTCGGCGACCACTACGAGGTCCGCAAGACGATCCGGGCGATGACGGTCTTCGGCCAGCACGACCTCGGCCAGCGGGCGCCGTTCCCACGGGTCGACCTCGCCCTCTGCCGAAACGTCCTCATCTACTTCACGTCCGAGCTTCAGAAGCGGGCTCTGCAGCTCTTCGCGTTCGCCCTCCGCGACGGCGGCTACCTCGTCCTCGGCAAGGCCGAGTCGACGACGCCGCTCAACGACTACTTCGTGCTCGAGCAGCCGCGCCTCAAGATCTACCGCCGCGAGGGCGAGCGCGTCCTGATCCCACCCTCCCGGATCCGCGACACGACGCCGCTGCTGCCGGTCCGGTCGTCGTCCGGCCGGCGCCAACTCTGGCCCGGCGCCCCGCCGCGGCCGTCCGACCGGAGCCGCCAGTCGAACGGCAACGAGAAGGCCGAGAACCTGCTCCTGCGGCTGCCGGTCGGGGTCGTCGTCGTCGACCGTCACTACGACATCCAGTCGATCAACGCGGCGGCCCGCCGGCTGCTCGGCATCCACGGTCCGGCGATCAACGACGACCTCGTCCACCTCCTGCCCGAGCAGGCCGTGTCCGACGTCCGGTCGGCACTCGACGCGGCCTTCCACGGCGAGAGCCGGGCGATCGTCTTCGAGGCCACCGTGCCCGACGGTGGCGACGTGGAGGTTCGATCGGTCGAGGTCCGCTGCCACCCGGTGACCGACATCGGCGCGCCCGGCGGAGACGTCGTCCTCGTGGTCGTCACGGACGTCAGCGGACCCGCCCGCGCGCGCCGGAGCCTCGAGGCGGCGCTCGGGGACGAGCGACGGGAGCGGGAGGCGCTGCTCGATCGCTCACGGGTGCTCTCGGCCGCGAACGCGGAGCTCGTCGAGGCGAACCAGGAGTTGACCATCGCCAACGCCGAGCTCCGCAGCGCGAACGAGGAGCTCCTCGTCGCGAACGAGGAGGTCCAGGCCGCGACCGAGGAGGTCGAGACGCTCAACGAGGAGCTCCAGGCCACGAACGAGGAGCTCGAGACGCTCAACGAGGAGCTCCAGGCCACGGTCGAGGAGCTCAACACGACGAACGACGACCTCCAGGCGCGGAGCGGCGAGCTCCAGGAGTCGGCCGACCGCCTGGCCGCCGAGCAGGCGGCCGCGAGCCGCGGCCGGGAGGTCCTCGCCGCCCTCCTCGACGCGATCGCCGAGCCGGTTGCCGCCCTCCGCGACGAGGAGATCGTGGCCGCGAACCGCGCCTACCGCGACCTCTTCGAGACCGACGGCCAGGTCTTCGACGAGCGCGGCAAGCCCCTGCCCAAGCGCCGCGATCCGCTGTCGCGGGCGCTCGGCAACGAGGCGGTCCGGATGCGCGTTCGGCTGGGGGCGCCGGACGGGGCCGTCTTCGACGCGGTGACGGATACGGTCAGGACCTCGGACGGCCCGATCACGATCCTCTCGTTCCGGCGGACCCGCACCTAGACCGCCGGAGCGTTCGGCTCAGCGGCCTCGCCGACGTTGGAACCCGGCCAGCTGTCCGATCCGCCGCTCGGGCAGGCACCAGGCCCGACCGACCCTGACCCCGTCGAGCCGGCCGTCGAGGCACCAGCGCCGCAGGAGATCCGGGTGGCGACCGGTCCGGCGCGCGACCTCGGCGAGCGGGACGAGCCGATCGCCGGCGTGGCCGGCGCCTGCGCGATCGCCGCCCCCGTGCCCGGCTGCCGCCAGGCCCGCCGCACGGTCCGGACGGAGGGTCGCGACGTCGGCGGCCCGGGCGGCGATTCGTTCGGTCCGGGCGATCGTCGTCGCGAGGCTGTCCGCGGCGGCGATGAGCCGATCCAGGCGCTCCGACAGGTCGGTCGCGCCGTCCCGAGCGCGAACCTCGGTCATCGACTTGGCGCCGATCGCGTGGTGTCCCGGCTCGCCGCTCCGTCGAACCGGGCGTGGAGCTCATCCACGGTCCGGCCGATCCGCGGCCGGTTCGCGGCCGGCGACGTCGCCGCGCGATCGACGGCGTCGAGCGTCGAGGCGATCAGGTCCCGTGACCGCCCCAGCGCCTCGTAGAGCCGCTCCGAGCGGGCGATCGCGGGGTGTGCCTGGCCGTCGCGGTAGGCGTACCAGAGCGGCGCCTCTCCGAGCGTCGCGAGATCGGACTGGACGTGCACAACGCACGCCGGATACCAGCGCCGGAGGGCCGCCTCGAGCGATCGGTCATTGGTGAGTCGGCTGCTCTTCAGCGCGCCGAGCGCATCCCGGCGGAAGCGGTCGTCCGCTTCGGGGAAGCAGCGGAGGGAGACGGCGTGCATGGCAGCCTCGGGGTTCGGATATGGAGGGTACGCCGTCCTGTCGAATCCCGGCGACCTGTAACCGGGCTGCAACTACATCCCTCGGTTCGGGCAGGCTGCGCCGCCTGGGCGATCGTCACGCTGGCATGACCAACG
>DASXWX010000218.1:0-14454 GCA_036503395.1 Candidatus Limnocylindrales bacterium | reverse complement strand
GCGCCCAGCGTGAGCTCGCCGAGGAAACCGGCTATCGCGCCGCCGAGTGGCGCGAGCTGTGCCGGCTGGCGACCTCGAACAGCGTGACCGACGAGCGCGGCGTGCTGTACGTGGCCCGCGGTCTCACCGTGGGCCAGGCGACGCCGGATGGGACGGAGCAGCTCGAGCTTCGCTGGGTCTCGCTCGCCGAGGCCGTCGCGATGGTCGATGCCGGCGAGCTGACCGATGCGATGAGCCAGATCGGCATCCTCCGGCTCGCCGCGGCCGACACGTGGCCGTTGCCGTGAGGACGCGCGACTAGAGGTCTCCGGGCGAGGCGGGCGTTCTCGTCAGCTCGGCCTCGGGCAGGAGCACGAAGCGGTAGATCACCGCCACGATCGCGGCGCCGATCAACGGCCCGACCCACCAGACGTACCAGTTGTCGAGCGTCCCGGAGACGATCGCGGGGCCGAACCAACGGGCCGGGTTCATGGCCGCGCCGGTGAGCGGCCCGGCGAACAGCACGTCGGCCGCGACCGACAGCCCGATCGCGAGGCCCCCGATCTTCGGAGCGCGCGGGTCGACGGCGGTGCCGAAGACCGCGGTCAGCAGGACCATCGTCGTGAGCGCCTCGAGGAAGATCCCGGCCCCGATCGTGACCCCGGGCGCGAGGGCGGGCGTGCCGAGGTGGCTCGGATCCGTGGCCGGATCGATCACGACCCGCAGCGCGAGGCCGGCCCCGACGGCGCCGACGAGCTGGGCGACGACATAGGCGATCGCCCGTATGCCGGACATCCGGCCCGACACCCAGACGCCGAACGTCACGGCCGGATTGAAGTGGCCGCCCGAGACCGGTCCCAGCGACGAGACGAGGATCGCGAGGACGAGGCCGTGAGCGAAGGCCACGCCGACGAGCCCGCCGGGCGCGGTGCCGCCCGTCAGCGCGCCGACGGCGATGCTGCCGGCGCCGACCACGAAGAACAGGAACGTGCCGCCGGCCTCGGCGACGATCGAGCTGACGCTTGGACGGTCCATCGCTCTCCTCCTGAAACGGGCGCAGTATCGGCCGTGCGGTCGTCCCCGGAACCGGATCGTATCCTCGCCACCAGCGCGCCCGTGGCCGCCCTGCCGCGACCGGCGCGCGTCGAGGAGCTCGATGCGCATTCGTCCGCCCGCCCTCGCCGGGCTCATCCTGGTCATCGTCGGCGCCGCGTTTCTTCTCCGGAACACCGGTCTCGTCGAGCTCGACTGGTCCGTCCTCGGCGCGATCCTGCTCGTCGCGATCGGCGCGGCCATCGTCCTCGGCGCGTTCGGCCGCGGCCGGCGGGGCGGCGGTTCCCGGATCTGGCTTCCCCGCGGTCCTGCCGAGCTCGAGGTCAACCTCAGTGCCGGTGCCGGACGCTTCGTGATCGGCGGCGGTGCGGACGATCTGTTCGAGCTCTCGTCGAGCGACGAGGACGTGCGCTGGAGAGCCGACCGGCAGGGCGACCGGGGCCGCGTTCGGGTTCGGCAGGAGCCGGCCTGGATCGCACGCTGGCGCCCCGGCGTCGAGTGGGAGGCGAGCGTCGCAAGCGACGTCCCGGCCGCCCTCGACCTGACGATCGGAGCCGGTCGGCTGACGCTCGACCTGCACGACGTCCGCCTCGTCGGCGCACGCGTCTCCCTCGGCGCCGCCTCGGGCTCGATGCGGCTGCCGCGCCCCATAGGCGACGTCCGGATCGCGGTGTCACTCGGCGCGGCGTCGCTCGAGATCACGATTCCGGCCGGCGTCGAGGCCCGGGTGACGACGAGAGGCGGGCTCCTGTCGCTCTCGGGTCCGAGCGAGACGTCGGGTTGGGCGACCGCGCGCGACCGGGTGACGGTCAGCGTCTCGGGTGCCGCCGCATCCCTTCGCGTCCAGCAGGCCTGATCAGGCCGCCCGGGCGTGGACCTGTGGCTCCGGTTCGACGACCAGGACCTCGATCCGGCACTCGTCGCACCGGACGGCGGGGACGCCGTCGGGCGCGTCCGTCCAGCGGCCGCAGGCGGGGCATTCGATGACCGGGATCACCCGGAGCTGGGGAAGGCGCTGCTCGTTCATGCACGCCACGATGGGCCGGAGTCGTGACACCTAGCCTGTCACGACCGTCGGAGCCCGCATGACCGACGCCGCGATCGAGACACGCGACCTCGCGAAGACCTACGGCCGGACGGTCGCGCTCGAGGCCCTCACGATGCGCGTCGAACGGGGCGAGGTCTTCGGCTTCCTCGGCCCGAACGGCGCGGGCAAGACGACCGCGGTCAAGCTGCTGCTCGGCCTGGCTCGACCGTCGGGCGGCTCCGGCACCGTCCTGGGCGCCCCGCTCGGCGACCGAGCGGTTCGCGGCCGCGTCGGATACCTGCCCGAGCTGTTCCGCTACCAGCCCTGGCTTCGGGCCCGCGAGGTTCTCACTCTCCACTGCGAGCTCGCGGGACTTCCGGCCGCGGTGCGGCGAGGCGAGATCGACTCGGCCCTCGCGACGGTCGGGCTGGCCGAACGCGCGGACAGCTTCGTCGGCACGTTCTCGAAGGGCATGCAGCAGCGGCTCGGTCTCGGCGTCGCGCTCCTCGGTTCGCCCGAGCTCGTGGTCCTCGACGAGCCCACGTCGGCGCTCGATCCGGTGGGTCGGACGGAGGTCCGCTCGATCGTCCGCGCCGTCGCCGATCGCGGTGCAACGGTCTTCCTCAACTCCCATCTGCTCGGCGAGGTCGAGCGGATCTGCGACCGGGTCGCGATCGTCGACCGTGGCCGGGTTGTCGCCAGCGGCCGGCCCTCGGAGCTCGGTGGCGAGCGGGGCGTCCGGGTGGTCGTCCACGGTCTGGCCAACGCGGGATCGATCGCCTCGAGCTTCGGCGGTGTCGCGGCGGACGGCGACGGATTGCGGATCGCCTGCCGCAGGAGCGCGATCCCGGACCTCGTCGCCGCGCTCGTCAGCGCCGGCGGTCGGGTCGACACCGTCGAGCCGCTCCGATCCTCGCTCGAGGAGCGGTTCCTCGAGATCGTGGCCGCCGACGGCCGATGACGACGATCGTTCGCCTCACGCTCGTCGAGGCCGCCCGGCGCCGGCTCCTGTGGGTCCTGCTCGCGCTCACCGTGATCAGCGTCGGGGTGACGACCTGGGGCGTCTCACGCCTCGTCGACGTCGCCACCTCGAACGGAGCCGGGCTCAACCCGCTCGAGCTCGCGCTGGGCGTTTCGCAGGTGCTGATCCTCGCCGCCTTCATGTTCAGCTTCGTGCTGGCCATGACCGGTGCGTTCCTCGCGGCGCCGGCGATCGCCGGCGACCTCGAATCGGGCGTCGCGCTGGCCCTGTTCGCCCGGCCGATCCGGCGGGCCGAGGTCGTCCTCGGCCGATGGCTCGGGCTCGCGATCGTCGTCGGTGCCTATGCGATCGCCGCGGGACTGCTCGAGGTCGCCGCCGTCGGCGCGGTCACCGGCTACCGCCCGCCCGACCCGGTCGGCGCGGCGATCCAGCTCGCCGGCGTCGGGATCGTCCTCATGACGATCGTGCTGACGCTCTCGACGCGGCTTCCGGCGATCGGGGCCGGGGCGATCGCCGTCGTTGCGTTCGGGCTCTCGTGGATGCTCGGGGTGCTCGGCGGGATCGGCCAGGTCTTCGGCGTCTCGGCGCTCGAGGCCGCTGCGACGGTCGGGCGCATCCTGCTGCCGACGGACCTGTTGTGGCGCGGCACCGTCTTCGCGCTCGAGCCGCCGTCGCTCATCCTCGGCACGCGGATCGGCGGCCCCCTCGTGGCCGCGAACCCGTTCGTGGCGCTCCGGCCGATGTCACTGCCCGAGCTCGCCTGGGTCGTCGGCTGGCTCGGCATCGTTCTCGCGATCGGGGTCATTTCGCTCGACCGCCGCGAGATCTGACCAGCCCGCGTGCCGGATCAGCCGACCGGCTGGCGGTACCGGAAGCAGCTCGGGACGTGGTCGTCGACGAGCCCGACGGACTGCATGAAGGCATAGACGATCGTCGAGCCGACGAAGCGGAAGCCCGCTCGCCGCAGCTCGGCCGACAGCTCGTCCGAGACGGCCGTGCGCGACGGAACGTCCGCCATCGTCGCCTCGGCCGGCAGCGATCGTCCCGCGTCGGGAACGCGTTCCCGAAGCCATTCCCCGAAGGACGCACCTCGGCCGCGTATCGCCTCGACCGCCCGCGCGTTCCCGATCGTGGCCTCGATCTTGGCCCGGTTCCGGACGATCCCGGCGTCGCCGAGAAGCCGCTCGACGTCCGCGGCCCCGAAATCGGCCACGGCCGCGGGATCGAAGCCGGCGAAGGCACCCTGGAACGCCTCGCGCTTTCGCAGGATGGTCGCCCAGGAGAGCCCCGCCTGGAACGTCTCGAGGGCGAGCCGCTCGAACAGGCCGACGTCGTCCTCCACAACGGTGCCCCAGTCGTCGTCGTGGTACCGCGCCATCAGCTCGTCCCACCGAGCGTCGGGCGTCGGCGCGGCCCACCAGCAGCGAGGGAGCGACGGGTCGAGCATCTGTGGGAGTCTGCCACCGCGGCTACGCTGTCGGCGTGGCTCCCGTCTATCTCGGCCATGGCGCGAGCGGCGGTCCGGAGACGATGCGGCCGTGGGTCGAGGGGCTGCGCGACCGGGGCTTCGACGCCCGGACGCTCGCCCTTCCGCGGCGGCGCGCCGAGGACGCCGTGCCCGCGCTCCTCGCCCAGGTCGACCCGACCGGGCCGGTCGTCGTCGGCGGTCATTCGTTCGGTGGGCGCGTGGCCAGCCTCGCCGTCGCCGGATCGCTCGCGACGAGGGCCGCGGCGCTCGTCTGCCTCAGCTATCCGCTCCACCCGCCCGGACGAACCGAGAATTGGGACGCCCGGACCGCCCATTGGGCCAGGATCGGCTGCCCCGTTCTCCTCCTGAGCGGTGAGTCCGACCCGTTCGCCCGGCTCGACCTCCTGCGCGGAGCCGTTCGCCGGCTGCCGCAGGCGACGCTCGTCACCTATCCGAGCGTCGGCCACGGCCTGCGGCCCGTGATGGACGACGCGCTGGAACGGATTGCCGCGTTCCTCGTATCCTGAGCCTCCCCAGCCGCCGTTGCCGGCCAGCCCGCTCCCGGAGCCCCGCGTCCTTTCACTCCGGTGGCCCCGCGTCCCTCCGCCGGCACGGCCTCGTCCACCGGCGCGCCGCTCGCCCAGCGGTCGACGCCGCGGAAGGAGGCACGCATTGCCCGATCGACGCCGCCCGAAGGCGGTCATCGTCACCGCCCTGGCCGCGGTTCTGCTGCTCGGCTCGGCGCCGTCGGTCTTCGCCCACCGACCGCCGGGTCTCGAACGGTTTCTGTACGCGCTCGGGCAGGTCGAGTCGGGAGGCCGATACGACGCCCTCAACGAGGCGTCCGGCGCCTACGGCAAGTACCAGATCATGCCCACGTCGTGGCGTGCCTGGGCGGACCGCTATCTCGGCGACGCCAACGCCCGGCAATCACCGAAGAACCAGGAGATCGTCGCCCATTACAAGGTGACGAACCTCTTCCGGCGGTTCGAGGCATGGCGGGTGGTCGCTCACTGGTGGCTGACGGGGAGCACGTCGACGAATGGGTCGACCTGGTCGAGCACGTCACACCAGTACGTCGAGCGAGTCCTCAACCTCTTCCGTCTCGGGATCGTCCGGCTCGTCGACGACGCCGTGACCAAGGTGCAGTACACCGGCCGATGGCGGCAGGCGCGATACCACGCCTACGCCCATCGCCGCGCCCACTACGCCACGGAGGCCGGCGCGACGGCGACGTTCACCTTCACCGGTCGGTCGATCGCGTGGGTCGGGCCGGTCGGCCCGACGCGTGGCCGCGCAATCGTCTCGATCAACGGCCGCGAGGTCGCGGTCGTGAACCTGCGCCGGTCCAGCTTCGACGCGCGCGTCAGGCTGTTCAGCAGGCACTGGTCGACAACGCGGGAGCGAACGATCTCGATCCGGGTCGCCGGCTCCAGCGGCCGGCCCGTCGCGATCGACGGCTTCCGGGTGGGGAAGTAAGCCCGCGCAGTCTCGCCTAGGCCCACGCGACTCGCCAGACCCGCCACAGGGAGGTCGGGTCTGACAGCGGGTCGCCGTGGACGAGGACGAAGTCGGCTGGGCCGCCCTCGCGGATCGTCCCGGCTCCGGCCTCGCCGAGAAGCTCGCCGCCCCGCCACGTCGCGGCGGCGAGCGCCTCCCACGGTTCCAGCCCCGCAGCCACGAGCGACTCGACCTCCCACGCGAGCTGGTTGGCGCGCGTCGAGCCGCCGCCGAAGTCCGTCCCGGTCGCGATCCGGACGCCCGCGCGCCGCGCGGCCGCCACGCTCGCCCGAGCGGCCTCCTCGCGCGCGTCGAGTCGGGCGATCCCGTCGTCCGACGCGAACCGCGACAGCGTCGTCGTCCGGCCGAAGGTTCGCCAGGAACGGAAGACCGCGAGCGTCGAGACGAGGAACGTGCCGCGGCGCGCCATCTCGGCGGCGACGTCGTCGTCGAGCTCGAAGCCGTGCTCGAGCGCGTCCACCCCGCCCGCGACGCCCTTCCGGGCGCCGTCGAGCCGTCCCGCGTGCGCGGTCACCCGCGACCCGCGAGCGTGCACCGCCTCGACGACGCGCCGGAGCTCCTCGATCGACCAGGGGCAGACACCGGGGTCGCCCGGGCCGTCGAGGTAGAGCTTCACGAGGTCGGCGCCATCGTCGAGCTGGCGGAGCGCGAGGGCGAGCAGCTCGTCGGCGTCGTTCGCGGCGGCGGTGCGGTCGCCCGGGATCGTGCCGGCCCGCTCGACCCAGGTGCCGGCCGCGCGAACGTACGGATAGACCACATTCCCACCCGGCGTCGCGGCCCATCGGTCGCGAACCCCGAGACTGAGCGCCCGGCGTCGACCGTCGATCGGATCCTCGACGACCGGCGCCCCGACGTCGCGCGCCCAGCGGACGCCGGCGCCGGTCATGAGCCGGGCGTTGCGCTCGGCGACCTCGGCGAGGACGTTCGCATCGTCCGCGATCCGGTCGATCCAGTGGGCCCCGCCGGGCAGCGTGAGGTGGCTGTGGGCGTCGACCATGCCGGGGACGATCGTCGAGCCGCTCGCGTCGACGACGTCGACGCCGGCGCCGTGCGCGAGCGGTCCCTCGTCGTCGGCGGGTCGGATCCACGCGATCAGGCCGTCCTCGACGAGGACCGAGACGCCGAGCCGGAGTCGGTCGGACCGCGCGTCGGTCACGGCCGCGTCGCGATAGACCGTCCGCGTCCGGGGCTCGACCATCGGTCCGAAGGGTACGACGACGCCCCCGGGGAGGATCCGGGGGCGCCGGTTGGGGCACGGGAGGGTCGGGCTCAGCCGGCGACGAGGCTCCCGGTCATGTCGGGGTGGACGTCGCAGCGGAACCAGTACGTGCCCGCCGCGAGGGCTGGGACCCGATACGTGACCGACGTCGGACCGGTGACGATGTCGCCCCGGAAGGCGACGCTCGAGAAACCCTGGTCCATCGAGATCGCGACGTTGTGCGGGGCGCCGTCGCGGTTCTCGAACACGAGGTCGAAGGCAGCCCCGGCCGTGACGCTCGGGGCGACGCCGAACTTCATGTCCGCGGCGACGATTCGCGGGGCGTTCGGGTCGGCGGAGGCCGCGCTCGACGGCGCGGCCCCGTTCGAGCCGCCGCATGCGGCCGCCGAGACGGCGACCGCGAACGTGACGAGCCCGAGCAACAGACGCTGCATCCTGGCAGCTCCCATCCGCTGGCTTGGTCAGGCCCGGGAGCCGGCGGCCGCCGGCCGGAGGCCGACGAACGCGAGCGCGTCGGACGCGACGACCTTCACGTACGAGACGGGGTTGCCGTCGGCGCGAAGGAAGTCGACGGCCAGGACCGCGATCAGCAGGAGCTCGTCCGCCTTGGCGAGGTACGCCGTCGGGTACCTGGGGCCCATCAGGGCCCAGCCGACGATCGCCGTCGCGGCATAGGCGACGAGCCCGAGCCGGACGACCCCGCGGTACCGGATCGCGATCCCGAGCGGGACGATCATCGCGATCGCCGCGACGGCATAGCCGAAGGCGTTGAGCGAGAACAGCGGCCCGCCCAGCGTCGAGTGGATGTAGCCGGTGACGAGCGTCAGCCCGACGATCACCGCGCGGAGCGCGACGCCGGTCGGGGTCAGGCGGCCTTCGGAACCCTGCATCATGTGCCTCCATCCCTGCACTGTCGTTCGGCCCTGGCGGCGGATCTGCCGCGGCCGCTGACGCATCGTCGAGCCGCCGCTCCCCGACGTTGAGCGGCGCGAGTCGACAGCCGGGGGCCGACGAAGGCGTGGCCTTCGCGCGACGTTCGACGGCCCTTCGAGCGCGACGAATGACGAGGTCGCGACGCCGGCATCCGACCGTCGGTCGCGCGCCCGCGCCCACGTATCCTTCCCGCGCCGTGCACGACCCCGGGACCATCAGCGTTTCGGCCGACATCGACGGGCTGCTCCAGCGGGCCGTCGAGGAGGCGGCGCGCCTTCTTCACGCCGACGGCGGCATGGTCTACCTCGTCGACGAGGCGGCCGCCGAGCTTCGGCTGAGCCACGACGCCGGCATCACGAACGAGCGGAGCCGGACCTGGGTCCGCGGACTTCGGCTCCCGATCGGGTCGGGGATGTTCGGGACCGCCTTCGGCGAGCGCCGCGTCCAGCTGACCGGCGACTACCCCAGCGACCGGCGCTTCCCGCACACGCCGGACGCGGACCGGGTCGTCTCGGAGGCCGGAATCCGGTCGATGGTGGTCGCGCCACTCCTCGACGACGAGCGGGCTCTCGGAGCCCTCGGGGCGTTCGCCACCCGGCCCGACGCGTTCGGCGACGCCGACGTGGCCCTCGTCCGGGCGCTCGCCGAGCATGCGGCCGCCGCCATGGCGAACCGGCGGCTCATCGAGGAGCTCGGGCGGAGCGAGGCCGAGCTCGAGCAGCAGGCCGACGCGGAGCGCGCGCTTCGCGAGCTCGCCGCCCGGATCACGCGCTCGCACGACCGAACGGAGATCCTCGACCGGATCGCGTCCGAGGCGACCAGCCTCCTCGGCGGCGAGGTGGCCGCCATCAACGTCCTCGCCCGACGCGAGGCGGTCGGCTGGGGCCGGGCCGTGCGACCCGACCTCGGGCCCGCGCTCGAGATGCTCGACGCGATCCCGCTCGATCCCGCGCACGGGATCGCCGGCCTGACGCTCGCGGCCGACGACGTCATCTGGACCGACGACTACATCGCCGACGAGCGGATCGCCCACACGGAGGACCGCGACGCGTACATTCGCGCGTCCGGCGTGCGCTCGGTCATCTGCGCGCCGCTCCGCGACGAGCAGGGGCCGATGGGCGTCATCCAGGTCCATTCGATCCGACCGGCCGCCTTCACCGAGCGCCACGCCCAGCTCCTCCGGGCGCTCGCCGACCACGCGGCCATCGCCCTGACCAACGCGCGGCTGATCGAGGAGCTCGACGCGAGCCGCGATGAGCTGGCGCGGCGGGCCGAGGTCGAGCGAAGCCTGCGCGAGATCGGCGCCCAAATCACCGCCCTCCGCGACGTCGACGACGTGATCAACCGCACGATCGGCGAGGCCGTCCGACTCCTCGGCGGCGAGGGCGGTCGGATCGACGTCGTCCAGCCCGAGACACGACTCCTCCGCGGGCTCTATCTCGCGGGCGACAGGCCGCCGTCCGAGGATCTCTGGCCCGACACGCCGGACGAGCGCCCGGACGACGGGGTCGCGGGCCAGGCAGTCCGGCGGGACGCGGTCGTCCGGACGGGCGACTACCTCGCCGACGCGTCGTTCCCGCACGCGAGCGGTGTCGACGCCTACGTCCGGGCGACGGGTCTCCGCTCGGTGATCGCCGCCCCGTTGCCCGGGGACGGCGGCCCGTTCGGCGCGCTGACGGTCTACAGCGGCCGTCCCGACGCGTTCGACGCCGCCGACGAGCCGACGCTCGGGGCGCTCGCCGAGCAGGCCGCGGTCGCGCTGACGAACGCCCGCCTCATCGCCGAGCTCGCGGCCTCGCGCGAGGAGCTGATTCGCCGCGCGGCCGCGGAGCACGCGCTCGGCGAGATCAGCGGCGCGTTGGCCGGGATCCGCCAGCCGTCGGCCGTCCTCCAGCGGGTCGTCGACGAGACCCACCGCCTCGTCGGCGCCGACGGCACCATCCTCTCGATCCTCGACCCCGACGGGCTGACGCTCCGCTGGGCCTACGACGATGGGCTCCGCTCGCTCTTCGACCCGGCCTACGTCACGAACCTGACCCTGCCCCTCGGCGTCGGGCCGACGGGCATCGCGGTCGCCGAGCGCCGGACGGTTCGGGTCGATCGCGGCCTCATCGAGGCCTTTCCCCCAGGCGCCGAGAACGACCGCTTCTTCGAGACGACCGACTTCCGATCGATCGTGTGCGTGCCGATCGTCGCCGAGGACGGACCGCTCGGGGCGCTCGAGGTCTACTCGCGGCGCGAGGCGGCCTTCGGCGAGGCCGACGAGGCGCTTCTCGCGTCACTCGCCGCGCAGGCCGCGATCGCGCTGACGAACGCCCGGCTCCTCGAGCGGCTGCGAGCCTCCGAATCGCGCTACCGCCACCTCGTCCAGAACTCGCCCGACCTGGTCTGGGCGATCGACGCCGACGCCCGGTTCACGTTCGTCTCGGACACCGCCGAGCGCCTGACCGGGTGGCGCCCGGACGAGCTGATCGGGCGCCACTTCGCGGCGATCGTCCATGCGTCCTCGGCCGACGTTGCGAGCCGGGACTGGACGGCCGGCATGGCCGAGGGTTCGAACGAGCTGCGCGGCAGGATCGATCTCCTCCATCGCCACGGCCACCCGGTGCCCGCCGAATTCATCGCCCAATCGCGGATCGCGGGCGGCCGCTTCGTCGGCGCGAACGGCTCGGTCCGCGACATGACCGAGCAGGACCGACTGGAGCGCCAGCTCCGGGCGTCCGAGGAGCGCTACCGGTTCCTCGTCGAGAACTCGCCGGACATCGTCTTCGCCACCGACCGCGAGGGCCGCTACACGTACTACTCCGAGACCGTCGAGCAGCTCACCGGCTGGCGCCCGGACGAGCTGCTCGGGCAGCACTTCTCGCACATCGTCGATCTCGAGACGTTCCCCGACGCGGCGGAGGCCTGGACGCGATTCGCCGCGCGGCCCACCGAGATGCAGGTGAGCCGCTTCAGCCTCCGGACGAAGGACGGGCGGCGGCTCCCCGTCGAGGTCTCGGCCGTCGGCATGACCGATCGCGACGGCGCGTTCGCCGGGATTCACGGCGCTGCCCGCGACGTCAGCGAGCGCGAGCGGCTGGAGCACGACCTGCGAGGCCAGGCGGCCGAGCTCGCGGCGAGCGAGGAGCGCGCCCATCTCGCCCGCGAGCTCCACGACTCGGTGACCCAGGCGCTGTTCAGCATGACCCTCATCACCCGGACCATCGAGCTGCTGCTCGACCGCGATCCCCCCGCGGCCCGCGAGAAGCTCACCGGGCTGCGGGACCTCCAGCGTGACGCCCTCGCCGAGATGCGCTCGCTGATCTTCGAGCTGCGCCCGGGGTCACTCGAGCAGGACGGCCTCGTCCACGCCCTTCGGACGCACGCGGCCGCCGTCGAGGGTCGCGTGGGACTGCCGATCGTGCTCGAGGCCGACGGGCTCGACCGGCTGGCGATCGAGATCGAGGAGGCGCTCTACCGGATCGCGCAGGAGGCACTCCACAACGTCGTCAAGCACGCCGGCGCCCGACAGGTTCGGATCGTCCTCCGGAGCGAGTCCGGGGCGGCCCGGCTCCGGGTCGAGGACGACGGCAAGGGCTTCGACCCCGCCGCGGTGCCGCCGGGCCACCTCGGCCTGGCCGGGATGCATGCCCGGGCCGAACGCCTGGGAGGCACCCTGGTCGTGTCGTCCGGGTCGTCGTCCGGGACACGAATCGACGTTCGGATCCCCGTGCCTCGTGCCGACGCCTCCGAGAGCCAGTCGCGATCCGCCGTGCCCGCCTGACCCGTCGGTCGCCCGAGCGGATGCCGGGCGGCTCCTCGACATCGTCATTCGGCCGATCCGGTCGTCGACGTTCGTCGCTGGGGTCCCTCGCCCGCGCGCCCGACAATCGGCGCCGTGACCGAACCGCTCCGCCGACGCCGCCTCCGGGTAGCCGTGGTGGATGCCGATCGGCGCGTTCGGGACAGCCTGGCCGAGCTGCTCGAGATGGGCGACGAGCTCGAGGTCGTCGGTCGGGCCGCGCATGCCGGCGGGGCCATCGAGCTCTGCACCGAGCAGGTCCCCGACGTGGTCGTGGTCGATCCACGCCTCCCCGACGTCGACGCCGGTCGCGCGCTCATCACCGAGCTCCGGGCGCGCTTTCCGGACACGATCGTGCTCGTCCTGTCGTGGCCCGGGCGGGACGACGAGCACGCCGCGATGCGCGCACTCGCGGATGGATTCGTCCCGAAATCGGACGCTCCGCCCGAGCTCGTCCGCCGGATCGTGGAGCTCGCCGGGCACGCCCTCGAGCGCTCCCCGAGCGGTGGCCGGGGCACGATCGAATGCTAGACTCGCTCGCCGCGCGGCCGGCAGCCGGAGTTTCGCGCGCTCGGGCCGAGGGGAAGGAGCCGCGGGACAGCCACGTGGATGATGCCAAGATCCGGGTCCTGATCGTCGACGACCACGCCGTCGTCCGCATGGGTCTTCGGTCGTTCTTCGAGCTCCTCGACGACATCGAGGTCATCGGCGAGGCCGCCGACGGGTCGGAGGGGGTCGCCGTCGCCCGCCGGCTCGAGCCCGACGTCGTCCTCATGGACCTGCTCATGCCGAACATGGACGGCATCACCGCCATCGAGCGGATCAAGGCCGAGCGGCCCGACACCGAGATCGTGACGATGACCTCGTTCATCGAGGAGGCCAAGGTCACGGCCGCCCTCGAGGCGGGTGCCTCGGGCTACGTGCTCAAGGACGCCGAGGCCGAAGAGGTCGCGCAGGCGGTCCGGGCCGCCTATCACGGCGAGGTCCACCTCGACCCGCAGGTCGCCCGCCTGCTCGCCCAGCGGATGCGGACGAAGAAGGTCGAGCCCGACCTCGCCGAGCCGCTCACCGATCGGGAGAAGGAGGTCCTCGGCCTCCTCGCCCGGGGCCTGTCGAACAAGGAGATCGGCACGGAGCTGTTCATCACCGAGCGAACGGCCCGGACGTACGTCTCGAACATCCTGGGCAAGCTCGGGCTCCAGAGCCGAACGCAGGCCGCGCTCTGGGCAGTCGAGCACCGCGTCGCGGAATCGTAGGAGCGCCAGCGCCACGGACGGGCCACCACGCCGGTCCGCGCTGAGCCTTCGGCGGGCGCTGCTGGCGGCGACCGCCGCGGTGTCGCTCGTTGCCTGTGGCACGACGCCCGCCGTCCGCTCGCCGATCGCCGGTTCGGCGACGCCGGCATCCTCGTCCTCGATCACGTTCGCGTCGGGCGGTTCGGTCGCGGTCGAGCCCTCCTCCGGGTCGGCGCCCGCGCAACGTGCGAGCATGTCGGCTTCGCCTGCGTCGCCCTCGCCGAGCGCCCCGCCGACGTCGCCGGACGCGAGCACGGTTCCGGACGCCGCCCTCCAGGCCGCGATCGACCGGTTCGTCCGTCGAAGCGGGACGCCCGGAATCTCGGTCACGTTGCGCTGGGACGATGGGCGGACCTGGACCGGCACGTCAGGGCTCGCCGACGTCGGGAGCCGGCTGCCGGTCACCCCGCAGACCGCGTTTTCGATCGCGAGCGTCAGCAAGACGTTCACCGCGGCCCTCGTCCTGCGCCTCGTCGAGGACGGCCGCCTGTCGCTCGAAGCCCCTGCGGTGCGCTACCTGCCGGAGCTCGCCCTCGACCGCCGGATCACGGTCCGGATGCTCCTCGACCACACGAGCGGCCTCGCCGATGTCTTCCTCGCCCCCGGGATCGATCGGGCGCTCCAGTCGCATCCCGCACGCCGCTGGACGGTCGAGCGGTCGCTCTCGTACCTCGGCCGCCGATGGTTCGCGCCGGGGAAGGGCTGGCGGTACTCCAACACGAACTACCTCCTCCTCGGGCTGATCGTGGAGCGGGTCACCGGTCGGCCCCTCGCCACCGAGCTGCGGCGGCTGCTGCGACCCCTCGGCCTCGACGGCATCTGGGACGAGGCCGCGGAATCACCGCGCACCGCGCTCGCCCACGGCTACGCCGTGACCGGCGAGACCGGGCACTGGGAGGCACGGGACCTCTCCGACGGCACGGATCACTCGCCGTTCACCTCGGTGGTCACCGCGCTCGAGGGGGCCGGCAGCATCGCCTCGACATCGGCCGACCTCGCCCGCTGGGCGAGCCTGCTCTACGTCCCGGGCCCGGTCCTCGCGGCCTCGACGCTGTCGGCGGCGCTCGACGACGCCCACGCGACCCACGACTACATTCCCGGCGTCCGTTACGGGCTGGGCGTCCAGGAGCTCACCGTCGACGGCTGGCCGACGCTGGGCCACAGCGGGCGGATCCTCGGGGCACGCTCGCAGC
>DASXWX010000217.1:0-2376 GCA_036503395.1 Candidatus Limnocylindrales bacterium | reverse complement strand
GCCGCGACCGCGCTCGCCTGGGCCGTCGCCGCCCTCGTCTTCGTCGAGCCGGCATCGGTTCTGGACCCCGGTCTCCAGCTCTCGGCGGCAGCGACCGCCGGACTGCTCGTCTGGGCGACTCCGCTCCAGGCGAGGCTCCGCACGATCACCCCGGCGGTCGTTCCGGATCTGATCGTCGAATCGCTGGCCCTCTCGCTCGCAGCCGAGGCCGCGACGCTGCCACTCGTCCTCGCCGACTTCGGCCGTCTGTCGCTCGTCGCTCCCGCAGCGAACATCGCGGTCGTGCCGTTCGTCGCTCCGGCGATGGGCGCGGCGGCCCTCGCGGCCGTCGGCGGCCTCCTCACCGCGGCAGGCCTGCCGCCGATTGTCGCCGCGATCGTCGGACTCCCCGCCGGCGCCGTGCTCGGGGCGATGATCGCGGTCGTCCGGGTCGCGGCCGCAGTCCCGTTCGCCTCGCTCACGCTGCCACCCTCGGTCGCCCCGTTGGCGGGCCTCGTCGCGGCCTTGCCGATCGGCTGGGTCCTGCTCCGACGGGCTCGGACCGCGAGGAACGGCCGGACGCCGCCACAGGCGGTCGACAACGGCATGACGGCCCGGCGTGGCAATGTCGCCGGGCACCCAGGTCGCATCTCGCCCCGTGCGACGACCGCGCTTGGAGTCGCCGCCCTCGTCGTGGTCACGCTCGGCGTCACGGCGACGCGAGCCGCGGCGCGACCGCCGGGCGTCGTCCGCGTCACTGTCCTCGACGTCGGCCAGGGCGATGCGATCCTCGTCGAGGGCGACCGCGGGTCGCGTCTCCTCGTCGACGGCGGACCGGCGGCCGGACCGCTCCTCCAGGCCCTCGATGCCCGGATGCCGGCATGGGACCGACGCCTCGACGTCGTCGTCCTGACCCATCCGCACGAGGACCACGTCGGTGGCCTGCCGGCTCTCGTCGCTCGCTACCGGGTCGGGACGATCTTCGAGCCGGGAATGCCCGGACCGGGTCCGGCGTATCACGCCTTTGAGGCCGAGCTCGACGAAGACGCGCATCCGTCGGACCGACTTCGAACGGGAGATCGGCTCGGCCTGGACGGCGCCACGTTTCGGGTCCTGTGGCCCGACGAGGGCGCGGTTCCCGGCACCCCCACGGACGACGGAAGCGCGATCAACAACGTCTCGATCGTGCTGCTGGGCACGTTCGGCACGGAGCGAATGCTCCTGACCGGTGACGTCGAGCAGGCGGTCGAACCGACGCTCGTGCGCCGGCGGCTGCCGCACGTCGACCTTCTCAAGGTGGCTCACCATGGAAGCGCGACGTCCTCCACCGAGCCCTTCGTCCGGGCGGTTCGACCCTCGGTCGCCGTCATTTCGGTCGGCGCTGGGAACACGTATGGCCACCCATCGCCCGTCACGGTCGCCCGGCTTCACGATTCGGGGGCCGACGTCTACCGGACGGATCGCAACGGCAGCGTCGAGGTCGATCTCGACGGACGCGGGCTGACGGTGGCGCCCGAGCGGCGTGACGAGCAGCCGGAAGGCGTGACGGCGGGCGGCTACGATCGAAGCGATGCCCGTCCCGGACCGGATCGAAGCCGCCTCGCTCCTCCTGTCGCTGTCACCGCCGACCTGGGGGATCCGGCATGCCCGGGCGGTCGCGGAAACGGCCGGCTGGCTGGCGCGCGGCGTCGAGGCCCACGCTCACTGCGACCGCCGGGCGGTCGAGGCCGCAGCGCTGCTCCACGACGCCGACAAGGCCCTGCCGGCCGACCACCCGGTCCGGCGCCTCCCGCACGGCGAGGGGTCGGCGGCCTGGCTCGCGGAGCGGGGCCACCCCGAGCTGGGCCCGCTCGTCGCGAACCATCCGGCGCCCCGCCTCCTCGCCGAGGGCTTCGAGCGTTGGCTCGCCGACGCCCCGATCGAGGCGGCGATCGTTGCCTACGCGGACAAGCGCGCCGGTCAGCGACTCGGGCCCATGGCCGCGCGGTTCGCCGGCTGGGCGCGGCGGCACGGCGATCAGGGCTGGCCGCCCGCGGCCCGCGAGCTCGCGTGGCGACGTGCCCTCCGACTCGAGGTCCGCGTCTGCGAGGCGGCAGGGTGTGCACCGGACGACGTCCGGCGGCTCGGATGGACCGGACCGGCGCTCCGAGCTGTTGCGGGGATGCGGGCCGTTTCGGGACCGCGGGCAGCCGCGTGAGCCCCGCGGTGCCGATCGCCTACCTCTACGGCGACGACGACTTCGGCCTCGATCGGGGCGCGGCGGATGTCGCGGCGACGCTCGAGACCGGCGCCGGGTCACTCGGTCCGCTCGAACACTGGCGGGTCCGGGGCGACGAGATCGACCAGGCGGCGCTCGCGGAGCGCGTCGCGACGGCGCCGCTCTTCGGTGGCGGGACG
>DASXWX010000216.1:0-3580 GCA_036503395.1 Candidatus Limnocylindrales bacterium | reverse complement strand
GGTTCGGCCGGCGAGATCGACGGCGGGCGCCGACATGCGAGCGGCGACGTCGGCCGCCGCCGCCGATTCGGCGCCGGACCCGGTCAGGACGACGGCCAGCCCTCGCGCCGCGAGCCGGTCGGCAACCGCCGCGAAACGCGCAGCCGGCCAGCGGTTGATCGGCCGGCTGGCCCCGGGGTGGACGACGGCGTAGGCGCCAGGCACGAGACGCGCCGGTGCGACGGCTCGGGCGAGCTCGGCTTCGTCGTCGGGCCGGACCGGCCACTCGAGGCGATCGTCGGTCGCGTCCGCGCCCATCGCGTCGGCGAGCAGCAGCAGCCGACGGACCTCGTGGCGGCCGGTCGGGTAGGGGAGCCACGTGCCATCGGTCGGCGGGCTCGCGTCCGGTGGATGGAACCCGGCCCTCGCGGTCGCCCCGAGCGCCATGAGGAAGCCGTTGATGTCCCGACCGCTGCCGTGCGCCTGGACGGCGAGGTCCGCCGGGCGGCGGCGGGACGCGGCCACGAACCGCTCCGTCCGTTCCGGTTCGTACGGCGCCTCGGGGATCCCGGGCCAGCCCGGGAACGGGCACAGGGCGTCGACGTATCGATCGAACCGGGCGACGAACGACGCGGCCCAGGGCAAACCGACGAGGGTGATCCGGGCCTCGGGATGGCGAGCCCGCAGCGCCCGAAGGAAGGGCACAGAACAGAGCATGTCCCCGAGGGCAAGCGCGCGGACGACGAGGATCTCGTGCGGGGTCATCCCGGCGCGACCGCGGCGCCGAGCCGCTTCGCGACAAGCGCGAGGTCGCCGACGAGGCGTTCGAAGGAAACCTCGCGGGCCTCGCCGTCGGCCGCTCGCAGGATGGCCGAGGGATGGAGGGTCGCGATCACGAGGGGCGCGAGCGGCGATTCGACGGGGGTGAGGGCGAGCTGCGAGACGCGGACGCGGGGTCCGAGGAGCGCGGCCGCGGCCGTCGCCCCGAGACACACGACGGCATCGGGACGGACGAGCGCGAGCTCGGCCTCGAGCCAGGGATGACACGCCGCGACCTCGACCTTGTTCGGCTTCTCGTGGAGCCGGCGTTTGCCCGACGGCCGCCACTTGAAGTGCTTCACGACGTTGGTGACGAAGACGCGCTCGCGGTCGATGCCGGCCTGGCCGAGCGCTCGGTCGAGGAGTTGCCCGGCCGGTCCGACGAACGGCTCGCCCGCGAGATCCTCGCGGTCGCCGGGCTGCTCGCCGACGAGCATGACGGGCGCGGGAACCGGGCCCTCGCCGAACACGGTCTGGGTGGCGCGGGCCCACAGGTCGCACGCGCGGCAGCCGGCGGCGAGCTCGGCCACGTCTTCGATGCCCGCGCCCGATTCGGCGGCGGCGAGGCCCGCCACGGGAAGGGCAACCGGATCGGCACCGGGCGATACGCGTCCAGGCATCAGACGACCGCCCGTCGAGCCTCGTGCGACCTGCCGGCCACGAGGTCGATCAGGCCGACCTCCGCGGCGAGGTCGAGGACCGCCTCCGTGACGGCCTCCGGAGGGACATCCCTGAGGCAGCGGTGGTGGCCCATCGGGCAGACGCTCCGGTGACAGCCGCGACACGGAACGTCGGCGAACAGGACGCGGTTCGGGACCTGCCACGGCCCGTGCTGGGCGTTCGTCTGGGCGTAGACGTCGACGACCGGTGTCCCGACCGCCGCAGCGATGTGGGCGGGACCGGTGTTGTTCGTCACGAGGAGCGGCGCGACCGCGACGAGCGCCGTCAGCTCGGCGAAGGTCAGCTCGCCCGCGATCGAAGTCCCGACGCCGGAAGCGTCTCTGACGAGGTTGACGAACGAACGTTCGTTCGGGCCGCCGCTCCACACGATCGGCCAGCTCGTGTGTTCGCCGAGCTCTCGTGCTGCCGCAGCCCATGCCTCGCCGGGGTACGTCCGTGACGGGGCGGTCGACCCGGGGTGCACGAGGAGCCATGGCGTGCGGGGCGCGACCCCGAGACCCGCGAGCCGGTCACGGATGGCGCGGCTGGCCTCGGCCGGAACGCGCACGGACAGGTGCTCGTCGGCGGCGCCGACGCCGACGGCGGCGACGAGATCGAGCTGGCGCCGGACCTCGTGACGAAGCGGGGCGTCGGGCTCGGGCTCGGCAACCCATTCGGTGAGCAGCCGATACGGCTTGTCGCGGCTGTGCGCGAGACGACGCGGGATCCCGGCAAGGTACGTGAGGAGCGCGGCCGGAAGCGCCGGCTGGTCGTGGACGGTGAAGACGACGGCCGCGTCGTAGTGACCGGCCGCGAGCGTGGCCACCATCGCCCGATCGACCTCGACGTCGTCGCGCTCCGTCGTCGCCTTCATCCACGGCGGGTCGTAGACGACGACCTCGTCGATCTCGGGCACGAGCCTGCCCGCGGCCGCACCGGCGGTGGACGTCAGCAGCGTGAGGCGTCGGTCCGGACGGGCGGCCTTGAGTGCCCGGAACGCGGGCGTGGTCATGAGGACGTCGCCGATCGCGTCGAGTCGGACGCACAGGACTCGCTCGAACGACGACCAGCCGTCGGCCGAGCCCGTCGCGAGACCCGGTGGAACGAACGCTTCGGCAGGCGATCGGCCCCAGAGCGGCCGCTCGTCGGCCTCGAGGACGGTGAGCCGGCCGCCGACGGGCCGCGGCCTCATGTCGATCCGGCTCGCGCCGGCCTCGCCTCCCGCCGGGCGTCGCTGCGGCTCCGCACGCGGTCGATGATCCCGGTCGTCGACCGGTCCTCGATGTAGGGCAGGATCTGGACGGTCCCCCCGAGCGACGCGACGACCGGCGCCTCGGGCAGGTCCTCGATCCTGTAGTCGCCACCCTTGACGAACACGTGCGGCCGAAGGACCCGGAGAACGTCGATCGGGGTGTCCTCGGAGAAGGGGACGACGTGATCGACGCAGCTGAGCGCCTCGAGGACGTGGAGCCGGTCGTCGAGGCCGTTGATCGGCCGGCCGGCGCCCTTGAGACGGGCGACCGATTCGTCGCTGTTCACGCCGATGATCAGGATGTCGCCGAGGGCCTTCGCCCGATTCAGGTACGTGATGTGGCCGCGGTGCAGGATGTCGAAGCAGCCGTTGGTGAACACGATCCGGCGCCCCTGCGCGTGAAGGTAGGCCATCCTCGTCGCCAATCGGTCGGTGTCGGCGATCCGCTTTCCGACGGTCGAGATCGACTCCTCCAGGGCCCGGGCGGAGCACGCGGTCGTGCCGTCCTGGGCGACCACGACCGACGCCGCCGAGGACGCCAGCTCGGCCGCTTCGGGTGTCGAGGCGCCGGTCGCGAGGGCGAGCGTGAACGCGGCGACGAACGTGTCGCCGGCGCCCGCCGCCCGGCTGTGGCTGTTCGGCCTGGTGTAGGTCCGATACGGCGGCTGGTTGCGCTCGAAGACGAACGAGCCATCGGTGTCGACGGTGACGGCGACGATCCGGGCCCCCGTCATCTCGAGGAGTCGCTCGCCGTGCGTGCCGATCTGGCGGACGCGCGCGTCGGTCCCATGGAGCGCGCGCTCGCCAAGCAGCCGCGCGGCCTCGCCGTAGTTCGGCTTGACCGCCGTGATCCGTAGCCGCCGGTAGCGC
>DASXWX010000215.1:0-8792 GCA_036503395.1 Candidatus Limnocylindrales bacterium | reverse complement strand
CGCAACCTTCTCCTTGAGCTCGAAGATCACCCGCTCGGCGAGCTTCTTCCCGATCCCGGGGATCGACGTCAGGACGGCCTGGTCCTGCTGGAGGATCGCGAGCTGGAGATCGGCCGTCGGGCGACTGCCCACGATCGCGAGGGCGACCTTCGGCCCGACGCCCGTCACCGTGAGCAGCAGGGTGAAGAAGCCCAGCTCCTCGGTCGTCCGGAAGCCGTAGAGGGCCTGGAGGTCCTCGCGGACGAGGTGGTAGGTGTGGAGCTTGAGCCGAGTGCCCGTCGCGGCGACGCTGAGGATCGCCGGGGCTGCGAACACGCGGTAGCCGATCCCACCCACTTCGATGACGACTGAGTCGAGGGCGACGGACCCGACGACGCCGTCGAGGGACGCGATCACGCCGGGCGGGTCGTCATGCCGGGCGACGAGCGGCCAGACGTCGTCGAGGCGGCCGCTCCTTTCTGAGCGCCTCGCGAACCGCTCGCTCGTAGGCCGTCTCGCCGGCCTCGAGCGGCGCGATCGCTGCCCGATCGAGGACGTGAGACGTCCCGGGGCCGCCCGTCCGGCTCCGGTTCGCGGCCCAGATCGCGATCGCGAGGGCGTCGGCCGCGTCGTCGGGCGTCGGCGGCTCGGCCATGCCGAGGACGAGCGCGACCATGCGGGCCACGGCAGCCTTGTCCGCCCGGCCGTCGCCGCAGACCGCCGACTTCACCTCGGACGGGGTCGCCTCGCGTACCGGAAGGTCGTGCTGGGCAGCCGCCAGCAGGACAACGCCCCGTGCCTGTCCGACCGCGAACGCCGTCTGCGCGTTGCGCGAGAAGAAGAGGCGTTCGACCGCCAGCCCGTCGGGACGGTGCAGACCGATCAGCTCCTCGACCAGGGCGTGGATCGTCCGGAGACGCTGCGTCAGCGGTCGGTCGGGCCGGGTCTCGAGGCAGCCATGGTCGACGCGGCGGACGCGATCGGCCGTCGCCTCGACGATTCCGTAGCCGAGCGCCGCGGTACCGGGATCGATGCCGAGGATGATCACGCGCGGCGCCGTTCCGATGCGCCGCACCGCATCAGCCGGCGACCTCGGCGAAAACCTCCTCGGGAATGTCGAAGTTCGCGGACACCCGCGAGACGTCGTCGAGGTCCTCGAGCATCTCGACCAGGCGGAGCGCCTGGCGCGCCCGATGGGCGTCGAGCTCGACGGTCTGCTTCGCGACCATGGCCTGCTCGGCCGATTCGACGGGCATCCCCGCGCCTTCGAGCGTGCGACGAACGGCCTCGAGGTCCCCCGGCGACGTGTAGATCTCGATCCGATCGTCGTCGGACGTCTCGACGTCCTCGGCTCCCGCGTCGATCGCGGCGAGCCCGACCTCGTCGGCGTCGCGGCCGTCGCGGTCGACGGAGATCACGCCGCGCGGCTCGAACTGCCAGGCCACCGCGCCGCTGCCGGCCAGCTGCCCGCCGAGCTTGGTGAAGATCGAGCGGACCTCGGCGGCCGTCCGATTGCGGTTGTCGGTCTGGGCTTCCACGAGGACCGCGACGCCGCCCGGGCCATAGCCCTCGTAGACGATCTCCTCGTACTGCTCGCCCTCGCCGGCGCCGGCCGCCTTGTCGATCGCCCGCTTGATGTTGTCCGCGGGCATGTTGACCGACCGTGCCTTCTCGATCGCGAGCCGGAGGCGATAGTTCGCGTCCGGGTCACCGCCGCCCTGGCGCGCCGCGACGCTGATCTCGCGGGCCATCTTGGTGAAGACGGCGCCGCGCTTGGCGTCGTTGGCGCCCTTCTGGCGCTTGATCGTGGACCATTTGGAGTGACCGGACATCGATTCGAGTATACCGGCGCGATTCGGGACTCCCGGACGGCACGGCGTCGCCGGCGCGGCGCCCGGCCGTCGCCGGCGCGGCGCCCGAATGCTCATCCGGCCGCGATGGCACGCCGTTGCGAACCCGTAGAATTGCCTATCAGGCTCGGGTCGGCGTCCGGGGAGCCCACGTTGCGCCCACCCGATGCCGCCCGCCCCGCCGTCCGCGCTCACCGACCTGAACTCGAGGGCGAGATTCCATGGCAACCAAGAGCGTCGACCTCCCCCACCTCCGCAGCGTCGTCCTGGCCGGCCACGCCGGCGCGGGCAAGACGACGCTCGCCGAGCAGCTCCTCTTCACCAACGGCGCGGTCAGCCGCCTCGGCAAGGTCGACGATGGCACGGCGGCGCTCGACTTCGAGCCCGAGGAGCACAAGCGCAAGGAGTCGCTCGCGCTCGCGGTCGCGACGTTCGACGCGGGAGCCGAGCGGATCACGCTCGTCGATACGCCCGGGTACCCGGACTTCGTGGCGGAGGTCATCCAGGGCTTCCATGCCACCGACGCCGCGATCCTCGTCATGGACGCGTCCGGCGGCGTCGAGGCCGGCCTCGAACAGGCGGTCGGGCTCGCCCGGGCCGTCGGCCATCCGGCGTGCTTCGTGATCGACAAGTGCGACCGGGAGAACGCCGACCCGACTGCCGCGCTCGACGCCCTCCGGGCCGCCTTCGGGACGAAGATCGCACCGCTCCACCTCGCGATCGGTGCTGCCGACTCGTTCAGCGGCTACGTCGACCTCGTCCACCGCAAGGCCTACCGGCACGACGGCAAGGCCGAGACCGAGATCCCGATCCCGTCGGAGCTCGAGGACGAGATCGCGACCCGTCGGGACCAGCTCCTCGAGGCAGCCGCCGAGGCCGACGACGACGTCCTGACGAAGTACCTCGAGGGCGAGGAGATCAGCGACGCCGAGCTCGACGCCTGTCTCCACAAGGGCGTCCGTGAATCCGTCCTCGCCCCGGTCCTCGTCGCGAGCGGCGCTAAGGGGATCGGCATTCGCGCCCTGACCGATGCGATCGCGCGCTACCTCCCGTCGCCGCCCGAGGAAGGACCGATCGCCGTCCGCGACGCGAAGGGCGGCGAGGCGAGCCTCGACGTCGACCCGTCCGGCCCCCTCGTCGCTCGGGTCTTCAAAACGTCCGCCGACCCGTTCGTCGGCCGGCTCACCTACCTCCGCGTGCTGTCGGGCACGCTCCACAGCCAGGCCACGGTATTCAACGCGTCACGAGGCGAGGACGAGCGCATCGGTCAACTGCTGCTCCTCCACGGCAAGGAGCAGGAGCCGACCGGCGAGCTGCGCGCGGGCGAGATCGGGGCCGTCGCGAAGCTGTCGGTGACCCAGACGGGCGACACGCTGGCGGCCCGCGACAGGCCGTACGTCCTCGCGCCGATCGCGTTCCCCGAGCCCTCCCTCGAGGTCGCCATCGAACCCCAGACGAAAGCGGACCTGGACAAGCTCGGCGCCGCGCTCACGCGGATGCTCGACGAGGAGCCAACCGCGCGGGTCGAGCGAAGCGCCGCCGGCGAGCAGGTCCTGCGAACGATGGGCGAGGCCCACGTCGCCGTGATCGGCGAGCGCCTCAAGCGCAAGTTCGGGGCCGGCATCGTCACGAACCAGCCCAGGGTCTCCTACCGCGAGACGATCCGGGGCAAGACCCAGGCCCATGGGCGCTACAAGAAGCAGACCGGCGGCCACGGGATGTTCGGCGACGTCTGGATCGAGCTCGAGCCGAACCCCGACGGCGGCGTCGAGTTCACCGAGCGCGTCGTCGGCGGCTCGGTACCACGGCAGTTCTTCCCGGGCGTCGAGAAGGGCATCCGCGAGACGGCCTCGGAGGGCGTCCTCGCCGGCTATCCCCTGTCCGACTTCAAGGCGACCCTCTACGACGGCTCGTTCCATACCGTCGACTCGAACGAGCTGTCGTTCAAGATCGCGGCCTCGATGGCGCTCAAGGAGGGCGTCCACCAGGCGAAGCCGGTCCTGCTCGAGCCGATCATGGCGGTCGCCGTCACGGTGCCCGAGGAGTACATGGGCGACGTCAACCGTGACCTCAATGGCCGGCGCGGCCGTGTGCTCGGGATGGATTCCACCGGCGACGGCGTCCAGACCGTCACGGCCCAGGTGCCCCAGGCCGAGCTCTATGCCTACGCGACCGAGCTGCGCTCGATGACCCGCGGCCGCGGCACGTTCACCGCTCACCACGACCACTACGAGGAGGTACCGGCGCACCTCGCCGAGAAGGTGATCGCCGAGCACCGCAAGGAAGCCGAGGCTTCGGGCCACTAGCCCGCACGCCTTCGGTCCTCGACGCCGTCGCGCGATAGCGACGTGGTATCTATCGGGCCGTGAGCCCTACCCCGGTCTCGTTCGCCTCGCCGATCGCCCCCGTGGGCTACTCATGGGAGGCGACGAGCGCGGAGATCGCCCGCCGCTACGGCGTCGATCCGGCGTCGATCGTCCGGTTCGACCTCAATACCGCGCCCGCTCCGCCGTCGATCGCCGAACGTGAGATCGCCGCCGGCCGGTTCGCCGCGCCTCTCTCCGAGTACCCGCCATCGGACTACGCGACGCTCGTCGAGGCCGCCGCGGCCGCGTACGGCGTCGCGGGCGACGAGCTGCTGGTCGGCGCCGGCGCGGACGAGGTGCTCGACCTCTGCGCGAAGGCGTTCCTGCCTCCGGGCGGCGTCGCGGTCGCGGCGATCCCGACGTACGCGATGCACCGGGTCCTCACCGAGCAGCGTCCGGCGCGCTTCGTCGGGGTCCCCCGACGTGGCCCGGCCGATGGCTGGACCATGGACCCCGATGCTGTTCGCGCGGCCGCCGCGGCCGAGAACGCGACCGTCGTGTGGCTCTGCAACCCGAACAACCCGACCGGGCTGGCCGAGCCCGGCGACTCGGTCCCCGCGCTGCTCGAGGCCCTCGCGGGCGACGCCGCCGATGCCGGCCGACCCGTTCCGACGGTCGTCCTCGACGAGGCGTACGCCGAGTTCGCCGGCGGGACGCTCATTCCGCTCCGGCGCGACCACCCGAACCTGGTGGTGGTCCGCACGGCCTCGAAGGCGTACGCGCTCGCCGGGCTCCGGGTCGGTTTCGCGATCGCCCAAGCCGCGACGATCGACCGGCTCGCGCCGTACCGTCCGCCGGGCTCGGTCTCGGTCGTGTCCGTGACCGCGGTCGCGGCCGCCATGGCCGATCAGCCGGGGATGCGCGCACGCGTCGCCGCGGTGTCGGTCGAGCGCGAGCGGTGGCGGGCCGCCCTGGCCGCCATCGGCTGGCCCGCGGGACCGTCGGTCACGAACTTCCTGCTCGTCGACTTCGGCTCGGCGGATCGCGCGGCTGCCGCCGCGGAGCACCTCCTGCGCCATGCGCTGGTGCCCCGAACCTTTCCCGCCGATCACGCCCTCGCCGCGTACCTCCGGCTGACGGTCCGGACCGAGGCCGACGACGATCGCTTCCTCGAGGTCGTCGCGGCCCTCTGACGAGGCGCTCGACTAGCGCGAGCCTCGCTCGAGGATTCGCTGGTTCCGCTTTCCGGTCCGGACGATCCAGAACCGCCCGTGAAGCGGCTCGGGCAGCGCCTCGTCCGGGTCGCCGACGCGGACGTCGTTGACGTAGAGGCCACCGCCCGCGATCCCCCGCCGCGCCTCGCCCTTCGAGCCGTACGCGCCTGCCTCGATCGCCGCGGCGAGGACGTTCGCCGAACCGTCCGAGAGAACCGCGTGAGGCAGCTCCGCCGCCGCGGCCTCCAGCATCGTCTCCGACAGCTCGGCGAGGCGGCCCGAGAAGATCGCCTCGGACAGCTCGATCGCGCGCGCGGTCTCGTCCCCGCCGTGCACTCGCGAACTGAGGTCGCGGGCCAGCGTCCGTTGGGCCGCCCGGGCTTCGGGTCGCGCCGCCTGCTCGGCTTCGAGCGCCTCGATCTCGTCGCGGCCGAGAAGCGTGAACCAGCGCAGGTACGTCGCGACGTCGCGGTCGTCGGTGTTGAGCCAGTACTGGTAGAAGGCGTAGGGCGTCGTCCAGGTCGGGTCGAGCCAGACCGATTCGCCGCCCTCGGTCTTGCCGAACTTCGCGCCGGACTCGGTCAGGAGGAGCGGGTAGGCCAGGCCGTGCGCGGGCTCGCTCTCCTCCCCCGCCCCGTCCGCGGTCCGCCGAATCAGCTCGAGCCCGGCCGTGATGTTGCCCCACTGGTCGGCGCCGCCCATCTGCAGCTCGACGCCGCGCGTCTCGTAGAGCTGCTGGAAGTCGAACGCCTGGAGGAGCATGTAGCTGAACTCGGTGAACGAGAGGCCTCGCTCGAGTCGCAGCTGGACCGATTCCTTGGCGAGCATGTACGGGATCGTGAAGTGCTTGCCGACGTCGCGGAGGAAGTCGAGCACGCCGACGGCGGCCGTCCAGTCGAGGTTGTTGACGAGCTGGGCCTGCGCCGGGCCCGGCGAGAAGTCGAGGAAGCGCGCGAGCTGGTCCCGGATCGAGGCGACGTTCGCCTCGAGCTCGTCGCGGCCGAGGAGGATCCGCTCACTCGACCGACCGGATGGGTCGCCGACCATCCCGGTCGCGCCGCCGACGAGCGCGAAGGGCGTTCCGCCGCGGCGCTGGAAGTGGATCAGGCCGAAGATCGGCACCAGGTGGCCCACGTGGAGCGATGCCGCCGTCGGGTCGAAGCCGTTGTAGCCCGAGAGCGGCCCACCGCCGGCCAGCCGCCGTTCGAGAGCCGGCGTCGCGGAGTGGAACATGCCCCGCCAGCGCAGCTCCTCGAGGAGGCCGGCGAGCCCGCTGCGGGCCGGCTCGGCCGTCACAGGCGGGACGTTCGGGGCGTCCGGGACGAGGCGATCGGGGGGTGCCGGAGCATCGCAACCCCTATGCTACTGTGAGCCGACTCATGCAAACGAGCCTCGCGCGGCGCCAGCGCCACCGACGCAACGGGAACGGTCGCGGCGCCCCGGGGAGTCGGGTCGCGCGCGGCTTCGCGGTCGGCGTCCCCCTCTTCCTCTTCGCCAGCCTGCTCCTGCTCGGGGTCGTCGGCCTCGTGGCCGCCGTGGGAGCGTACGGCTACTTCGCCGAGGGCCTCCAGGACCCGAAACAGCTCCTCCAGAACCTCACCTTCGACCAGCAGACGATCATCTACGACCGAACCGGTCGGATCGAGCTGGCCCGCCTCGGCGCCCTCAAGCGCGACGTCGTCCCCTATGACCAGATCCCGCCGGCCCTCGTCGACGCGACGACGTCGATCGAGGACAAGACGTTCTGGGCGAACGCGGGCTTCGACCCGGTCGGCATCATCTCGGCCGGCCTCGACACGCTCCGGGGCAACGAGCGGGGCGCTTCCACGATCACCCAGCAGCTGGTCCGTCAGCGCCTCCTCCCGGCCGAGGTGATCAACGGCGACAAGTACCAGCGGAAGATCAAGGAGATCATCCAGTCGATCCGGCTCACCCAGGAGCTTCCGCCCGGCCAGGCCGGCAAGGAAGCGATCATGGAGGCCTACCTCAACCAGAACTTCTACGGCAACCAGAGCTACGGCGTGGCGGCCGCGGCCCAGAGCTACTTCGGCAAGCCGCTCGACAAGCTGAGCCTCGCCCAGATGGCGATCCTCGCCGCGCTGCCGAAGAGCCCGACGAACTACGACCTCGTGAAGAACGCCGAGGAGGAGTGCTCCGTCGCGCTCGACTCGAAGGGCGACTGCCCGACCGGCAAGAGCCACCTCGTCGTGCCGGCCGATTCCGCGATCGTCGTCCGTCGCAACGCCGTCCTGCAGGCGATGCTGACGAACCGCGTCCTGACCCGGACCACGGTGACGGATGCCCAGATCCAGGCGGCAATGAAGGAACCCGTGGTCCTGTCGCCGCAGAGCTCGGCGCAGTGGAAGGCGGCCCACTTCGTGTGGCAGGTCCGGAGCCAGCTCGGAGCGCTGCTGTGCGGCGCCCCCGACGCCGACAACTGCGAGAAGGTCGACACCGGCGGATACCGGGTGACGACGACGCTCGACTGGAAGATGCAGCAGACGACCGAGAAGTGGGTCTATGCCGCGGCCCGGGCCCCGAACCGGAAGGACACGAATGCGATCCTGTCGCGGCTCAAGATTCCGTCCGCCGACCGAACGTGGATCAGGCAGCTCGAGGGCAAGAGCATCAACAACGCGGCCGCCGGGATCGAGGACGCCCGAACCGGGCAGATCCTCGCCTACGTCGGCAGCGCGAGCTACACCGATTCCGGCAACAAGAAGTTCCAGCCCCAGTTCGACGTGCTCGGCGTCGGATGGCGCCAGCCGGGGTCGGCGATCAAGCCCATCGACTATGCGATCGGGATCGACGAGGGGACGCTGACGGCGGCGACGATGTTCATGGACGTCGTGACGAACTTCGGCAACGACTTCACCCCGACCCAGGCGGACGGGCTCGAGCGCGGTCCCGTCCGGCTCCGCTCGGCGCTCCAGTTCTCGCTCAACGTCCCGGCCATCAAGGCCGGCTACTACATTGGGATCTCGCACGAGCTGGCGCGCACGCGCGACTTCGGGATCCGCTACCAGAAGGCGGCGATCCCGGTCGTGAGCCAGAGCATCGGCACCCAGGTCATGCATCCCATCGACCTGCTCGGGGCGTACTCGACGATTGCGAACGGCGGCGTGCTCATGCCCCGCACGCTCATCCTCTCGGTCACCGATGCGAACGGGACGCAGGTCTGGCCGCCGACCGGCGCAAAGGCGCCGCAGGGCAAGAAGGTGATCAGCCCGCAGGCCGCCTACATCGTGACCGACATCCTCAAGGGCAATACCGAGCCGGACGTGAACCCCTTCTGGGGTGCATGGCGGATCGTCGACGGCGACAAGCGTCGCGAGGCCGCCTAC
The DNA here is from genome assembly GCA_036503395.1 of Candidatus Limnocylindrales bacterium. GTDB lineage: Bacteria > Chloroflexota > Limnocylindria > Limnocylindrales > CSP1-4 > DASSHA01. The sequence goes on along the minus strand of DASXWX010000215.1, from coordinate 99 downwards.
AAGACGGGCACGACGAGCGACAACAAGGACGTCACCGCGTTCGGCTTCCTGGCGCCACCCGAGGATCCGAAGGCGCCGCAGCTCGTCGTCGGCATCTGG
>DASXWX010000214.1:0-6585 GCA_036503395.1 Candidatus Limnocylindrales bacterium | reverse complement strand
TACACCGTGTGGAACGGCTCGTGCCCCGTCAGGTGGATGCCGAGCATCATCATCCGCGCGACCCAGAAGAAGAGGATGTCGTAGCCGGTCTCCATGACCGACGTCGGGTAGAACCGCCGGTAGTCGGGCGTCTCGTCGGGCCAGCCGAGCGTCGAGAACGGCCAGAGCCCCGAGCTGAACCAGGTGTCGAAGATGTCGGCCTCCTGGGCGAGCTCGCTCGCGGGCCGCGCGCACACGGCGCAGGCGGAGGGTCCGGCCCCCTCGTCCGAGACCGTCGTGTGGCCGTCCGGGCAGTACCAGGCCGGGATCCGGTGGCCCCACCAGAGCTGGCGGCTGACGTTCCAGTCGTGGATGTTCGTCAGCCAGTGCTCCCACTCCTTCTCGAACCGCTCCGGCAGGATCCGCGTCCGGCCGCCGCGGGTCGCTGCGAGCGCCGCATCCGCGAGCGGGCCGACGCGGACGAACCACTGCGTCTTGAGGCGCGGCTCGATGACGTCGTCGCTGCGCTGGCAGCGGCCGATGAGCATCTCGTGGGCCTGCTCGGAGACGAGGTCGCCGCGCTCTCGGAGGCCGTCGAGGATCGCCCGCCGGGCCTCGTAGCGGTCGAGGCCGGCGAAGCCGTCGCCGTTCTCGTTGATCGTCGCGTCGTCGTTCATCACGTTGACGAACGGCAGGTCGTGTCGCCGGCCGATCTCGTAGTCGGTCGCGTCGTGGGCCGGCGTGATCTTCACCGCGCCGGTGCCGAACGCCGGGTCGACGGCCTCGTCGGCGACGATCGGGACGTCGCGCTCGACGAACGGGATCCGGGCCCGCCGTCCGACGAGCCCGGCGAAGCGCGCGTCGCCGGGGTGGACCGCGACCGCCGTGTCGCCGAGGATCGTCTCCGGGCGCGTCGTCGCGACGCTGATCGCCTCATCCGGGTTCGGCCCGCCCGTCGCCTCGTCGAGGAGGTGGTAGCGGATCGTCCAGAGCGTCCCGGCCTCCTCGGTCGGGATCACCTCGAGGTCCGAGACGCTCGTCCGGCAGCCCGGGCACCAGTGGACGAGGGCCTCGGTCCGGTAGGCGAGGCCCTCGTCGAAGAGCCGCTTGAAGGCGACCCGGACCGCCCGGGCCGAGACCTCGTCCATCGTGAACCTGAGGCGGCCCCAGTCGAGCGACGCGCCGAGCCGCCGCTGCTGGCCGAGCATGATCGGCCGGGTCTCCGCCACGAACTGGCGCATCCGCTCGAGGTAGCGCTCGCGGCCGAGGCTCTGGCGGCTCTCACCTTCCGTGGCGAGAATCCGGTCGAGGACGTACTGGGCGGCGATCCCTGCGTGATCGAGGCCGGGCAGGAAGAGCGCCGGGCTTCCAGTCATCCGCGCATGCCGAACCATCAGGTCCTCCACCGCGCTCCGCTGGGCGTGGCCGAGGTGGAGCGAGCCGGTGACGTTCGGCGGCGGCTGGATGATCGTGAACGACGGTCGCGAGGCGTCCGCGGTCGAGCCCGCGCCGTCGGGCGCGAAGACGTCCGCCGCCAGCCATCGCTCGTAGATCGATCCCTCGACCTCGCTTGGCTGGTAGGCCTTGGGCAGCGCCGGTGCCTCGGTCTGGGTCATCGTCGGCTCCGTGTTCCGTCCCGGGCGCTCCGGCCCGGGAATGCGAAACCCGCTCGTCCAGCGGACGAACGGGTCGTGGTACCACCTGCTGGTTCGGTCCCGCGGCGGGAGCCGCACATCGCGGCGCCGGGGTCAGCGGGACCCTCGAAGGCGCGCTATCGGGCGCCGACCGCACGGCTCGCGAGTGACGTTCGCGCCGCCTCGTCCGTCCGGGCTTCCAGCCTCCGACCCGGGCTCTCTGGGGTGAGGTGGAGGCGCTACTCCTCTCGGTCCTCGCCGTGAGGGCGCGGAGTGTACCACGCGACCGGCCGGCCTCCGCGGACGCTAGCGGTCGCCCGGCTCCTCCGATCGCTCGGTCGCCTCGAGCTCCGCGTTCGCGGCCGAGAGCCAGGACACGCCGCCGAGCACGAGTGGGACGAGCGCGGCGAGGACGAACCAGCCGCCGTAGGCCAGCCCGAGGACCACCAGGAGCAGCCCGACCGCGAACACGAACGGCGCGGTCGAGCCGTCGGGCAGCCGGCCCTGGTCGTCGCCGAGCGGGCCCTCCGCGTGGATCGCCGCGCCGCCGCCGGGTGGCGACGCCCTCACCTCGCGGCCCCGCCGCCGGACGAGGTAGCCGAGGACCGCGGCCGCGCCGGCGGATCCGACCCCGAACAGTCCGAGCAGGATGCTCCCGGCCCATTCGTACGTGACGAACCAGTAGGCGCCGCCGATCCCGACGCCGAAGACCGCGCTCCGGATCCAGAACGCGATCTCCTCGGGGATCCGGGGCATCAGCTGCCGCCTGGCGAGTTCGGGTCGAGACCCAACCGCCGCATCCGCTCGTCGAACACCGGCCGCTCCGATCGGATCGGCGGCAGCGACACGAAGTTGTGGTGCGGCGGCGGCGAGCTCGTCGCCCACTCGAGCGAGTTGCCCTCCCACGGATCGGGTCCGACGTCGGCCGGCCGCCGTAGCGCCGCGATCACGGCGACGATGATGGGGATCGTGCCGAGCCCGAGGAGGATCGCTCCGACCGTCGAGAGCACGTTGAGGGTCGCCCACCCCGTCGCGGGGTCGTAGTCGGCAATCCGCCGCGGCATGCCCTCCGCGCCGAGCACGTACTGCGGGACGAAGGTCAAGGTGAAGCCGACGACCCACGATGCCCACGCGATTCTGCCGAGGCGCTCGTCGAGCCGTCGGCCACTCATCTTCGGGAACCAGAAGAAGAGCCCGCTGAAGATCCCGAACACGGTGCCGCCGATGATCACGTTGTGGAAATGCGCCACGACGAAGTAGGTGTCCTGGAACTGGAAGTCGAGCGGGGGCGAGGCGACCATGACGCCGCTGATCCCGCCGATCGTGAAGACGTAGAGGAGGCCGATCGCGAAGAGCATCGCGGTCGTGAACCGGAGCCGGCCGCCCCACATGGTCGCGGTCCAGTTGAAGATCTTGATTCCGGTCGGGACCGCGATCAGGAACGACATGATGCTGAAGAACGGGAGGTTCACGGCGCCCGTCGTGAACATGTGGTGGGCCCAGACCGACATCGACAGCCCGGCGATCGCGCTGGTCGCGAAGACCACGGCCTTGTAGCCGAACAGCGGCTTCGACGAGAAGACCGGGAAGACCTCCGACACGATCCCGAACGCCGGCAGGACGATGATGTAGACCTCGGGGTGGCCGAAGAACCAGAACAGGTGCTGGAAGAGGATCGGGCTGCCGCCGACGGCCGGGTTGAAGAACGCACCGCCGAGGTGGCGGTCGATGAACAGCAGGGCGAGCGCCGCGGTGAGCGGCGGGAACGCGAACAGGATCATCACCGCCGTCACGAGCATGTTCCAGGTGAAGACCGGCACCCGGAGCATCGTCATGCCGGGCGCCCGCCGGCCGTAGATGGTGGTCACGAGGTTCACGGCGCCGACGACGCTCGAGAGGCCCGTCAGGCCGATCCCGGCAATCCAGAGGTCCATCCCGGGCCCCGGCGAGTAGGGGTTCTCGGAGAGCGGCGCATAGACGGTCCAGCCGGTCGCGGCCGCACCGCTCTGGCTCGCGAAGCCGAGCAGGCTCGTGATCCCACCGAACAGGAACATCCAGAACGAGAGCGCGTTGAGCCTCGGGAATGCCATGTCGGCGGCGCCGATCTGGAGCGGCACCAGGTAGTTCGCGAAGCCGATGCCGGCAGGCGTCGCGAACAGCAGCAACATCAGCGTGCCGTGCATCGTGAACAGCTGGTTGTAGGCGCTCTCCGAGACGAGCTCCATCCCGGGCTGCGCCAGCTCGAGCCGCATCACCTCGGCCATCAGGCCGGCGAGCAGGAAGAAGGCGCCCGAGGCGGTCAGGTACAGGACGCCGATCGCCTTGTGGTCGGTCGTCGTCAGCCAGGCCAGGAGGTCGAACCGCACCGGCGAGGCGGGCTCGTGGCGGACGTCCGCGATCGTCGCCATCAGGGCTGGCTCGCGGCCGGCGCCGCGACCGATGGCAGGTTCGAGGGCACGGTCGAGCCGCCCGGCTCGACCGGCGGCGGCGTCGGGATCGGCAGCGGCGACCCGCCGGTGCGCTGCGACGCAGCCCAGGCCTGGTACTCGCTCGCACTCACGGCGCGGACCGAGAAGAGCATCTGGGCGTGATACGTGCCGCAGAACTCGGCGCACTGGCCGCGATACGTGCCCGGCTCCTCGACCGTGAAGTCGAAGGTCGATGTCCGGCCCGGGATCGCGTCGCGCTTGAAGAGGAACTGCGGGACGAAGAAGGCGTGGTCGACGTCGTTCGCCGGCGCCGTGAGCGCGACGTGGACCGGCTCGTTCACCGGGACCACGAGCTCGGGCAGCTGCTGGGGCGTGCCGACGATCGAGATCGCCTCCTTCGGGTAGTCGAACCGCCACTGCCAGCGGAAGGCGGTGACGATGACGTCCACCCCCGCCTGCGGGCTACGAGCATCGATGACGTTGAGCGTGCCGAGGGTGCCGGCGAACAGTCCGAGCACGATCACGATCGGGATCGACGTCCAGATGATCTCGATCCGGATGTCGCCATGGATCTGCCGGGGCAGCACGTCGTCTCGCCGACGGCGGAGGATCGCCAGCGTCACGAGCGTCCAGACCACGCCGCCGACGAGGATGCTCAGCCCGATGAACCACGCCCACAGCCCGTTCGTCGCCCGGCCCTGGCTCGTGGCCGCTGCCGGAAGGCAGCCGGCGGCGAGCAACCCGATCGCAACGAGGGCGACGACGCGTCCGCGGCTCACCTCTCCTCGACCTCCTCGAAGCCGCCCGACGGCGTCCGCCGAACGGCCACACCGGCACGACGCACCACCGCGTGCGCCCGGCGCCGCCGGTTCTGGGCCAGCAGGTAGACGAGGACCCAGGTCACGACCGGGCCGACGAAGAAGAGGACGCGAAAGGCACCCGTCAGAGCCTCGACGTTGATGCTGAGGAGCAGCGCGATCACGTCGTTGCCGCCCGAGAGCATCGCCACCAGGAAGATCACGATCCCGGCCGCTCCCGTTGCCGTCCGGATCGGCGTCTCCCACGGCCAGTCGAGCAGGTTGTGCTCGCGATGGTCACCGGTGATCCGGGCCTCGATGAACGGCCACAGCAGCAGGATCGTCACGAGCACGCCCGGCACGACGACACCCGGCACGAACGGTGCCGGGATCGTGACGCCCAGGACCGTCGGTTCGATCGCCGGCCCGATCCGCAGCAGCCCCTCGAGCCACCCGACGTACCAGTCCGGCTGGGCCGGCGAGCTCGCGGTGTACGGCAGGTACGGCCCGTAGGCCCAGACGGGATTGATCTGGACGAGACCGGCGAAGCCGGCGATCACCGCGGCGACGAGGAAGAACAGGCCAACCGAGCGAAAGACCTGGCTTGGCCAGAACGGCAGGCCGACGACGTTGTCGTTCGTTCGGCCCGGCCGCTTGTACTGCGTGTGCTTCTGGACGAAGACGAGAAGCACGTGCGTCCCGATCCCGCCGATCAGGAGCCACGGCAGCAGCATGACGTGGAACACGAAGAGCCGGCTGATCAGGTCGAGCGTCGGAAACTCGCCGCCGAAGATGAGCGAGGCGACCCACGGCCCGATGAACGGGATCCCGATCGCCGCACCGTAGATGATCTGGAGCCCGGTGCCCGACAGGAGATCGTCGGGCAGCGAGTAGCCGGTGATCCCCTCGGCGAGGGCGAACAGCAGCAGCCCGACACCGATCATCCAGTTGATCTCCCGGGGCTTCCGGAAGGCGCCGGTGAAGAAGACGCGGGCGAGGTGGACGGCGATCGAGCCGAGGAAAACGAGGGCCGTCCAGTGGTGGATCTGTCGCATGAGGAGCCCGGCCTTGACCTCGAAGGAGAGACGCATGACCGACGCGAACGCCGCCGACATCTCCGTGCCCTGGAGCGCCGGATAGGGGCCGTTGTAGGTGGTCGGCCGCGAGTCCGGCGTGTAGAAGAAGGTCAGGAACGTGCCCGTCAGCAGCAGGATCACGAAGCAGAAGAGGGCGACCTCGCCCAGCAGGAACGTCCAGTCGTCGGGGAACGCCTTGTGAAGGACTGTCCGGCTCAGCTGGGCGACGCCGGTGCGCTCGTCGATCCAGTGGGCGACGCGCTCGAGCTCGGTCGGCTCCTCGACGCCGCCGGCGGTCGTGCCCCCCGCCTTCGTGCGCCCGCGGGCCGTCACGCGTTCCCCTCGCCGGAGTGGATGTCCCAGAAGCTCGGCCCGACCGGCGCCGGGAAGCCGCCGGTCGCGACGAATGTTCCGTCGGGCTGCTGCTGGATCGGCAGGAGCGGGAGGGGCCGGACCGCGGGACCGAAGATCGGGACGGCGCCGCGGAGGACGTCGAACGTCGACTGGTGACAGGGACACACGAGCAGGTGGTCCGACGCGCGATAGAGCCCCACCGGACACCCGGCGTGGGTGCACTTCTTCGAGTAGCAGACGTAGCCGTTCGGCGCGCCGCCTGCCAGTTCCGCCGGAAGCGCGAGGAGGTCCGGCTCGACACGGATGAGGACGGCCT